>NZ_JAVESS010000021.1 GCF_034006445.1 Desulfovibrio sp.
GAGGGGGATGGAACTTTCAGGCATGATTGAGCCTTTGGCTGACAGTATGCGGGAGTCGGACTGTAAGCCGGGTTCTGTCACAACGGTTGCCCGTGTGTGACCGTCATTCCTCTAGGAGTACGGTTGCCCGCACCCTCAAGCAACCTACCCGGAAGGCTGTGGCCGGGCCAGCCGCCTTCCCTATTTGGTCTTGCTCCGAACGGGGTATGCCGAGCATGCCGCGTCACCGCGGCATCTGGTGGTCTCTTACACCACCGTTTCACCCTTACCCGACCGAGGTCGGGCGGTTTGCTTTCTGTGGCGCTGTCCGAGGGTCGCCCCTCCTGGGTGTTACCCAGCGTCCTGCCCTGTGGAGCCCGGACTTTCCTCCCCGGGTTTTCACCCGCGGCGACGGTCTGTCCGACTCCCGCAATCTGGAGCTGCATGGGCGGCAAAGCACGCCGCAAGACCGGATCGCACAATCATAAATCGGGAGCGGTCCGGTCCTGGCTCATGAGCCAAAAGTTTTAGTCAGTCAGCGTCTGTGGCTTGGGGGCGCATTGCGGCGCGTCAGCCACGCTGAAGTGTTCGCACCAGAAAATGAGGCGCTGGCAGTTGGGGCAGCTCAAAATCTGCTGGCCGCGCTGCAGCTCGATGAAGGACTGCGGCGGAACGGCAATGTGACAGCCGGAGCAGATGCCTTCTTTAACAGCCACAATGACGGGATGTTCCAGGCGTTCGCGGATGAATTCGTAGCGCATGAACACAGGCTGGGGGATGGCTTTGCTGACCTGGGCGCGTTTGGCATTGAGCTCGGTAAGCGCGGCGTTGCCTTTTTGCAGCTTTTCTTCAAGGCCGTCACGCTTCACTTCAAGTTCGGCCTTTATGCCCATGTGGGTCAAGTCAATTTCGGCCAGCGCGTCTTTCTGGAACTGCAGTTCTTCCATGAGAGTCATTTTTTCTTCTTCACGGGAGCGGTTCACTTTCTCCATGCTGTCCATTTCGCGCATCATGGCATGGTATTCGCGCGTGTTTTCCACCTGCATAAGCTTGTTTTTGCTTTTTTTGATGCGGGCGCTGTCATCGTCGATTTCAAGCGACAGGCGCTTTTGCTGATCCTGAAGGTGGGTCAGCTTGTCCACTATATAGTTGCGTTGCGTTTCACTGGCGCTGAAACGCTGTTCAAGCGAATCCAGCTCGCTGGGGGCACGCTCCATGTCCTGCCGTACTGTGTGAATGGCGTCATCAACTTTCTGCAGCTCAACAAGCTGCTTTATCTGTTCAAAGTAAACGGCATTATTCATTTATTAGATCCTCCTGAGGATTCATGACAGGGCAACAGTGCGAAACGGGGATGCAGAAGGCACAAAGTGCACTGCAACTCCATGAGCACGTTGTTGGAGCACGTGGCACATACGGCGCATCATTTCTTCTTCAAGGCTGTGGTGACCCACATCCAGAAGCGGGATTTCAGCGTCCAGCGCAGTGTGGTATTTTACATCACCAGTAATGAACAACTGGGCCCCGGCCTTATGCGCCGCAGCCAGCAGTGATGAACCGGAACCGGTGCAGTATGCCAGCCGGTCTATTTTTCCAGGGGGCGGCCCGCTCAGGGTCGCCGTGGAAAGATCAAGAATGCTTTCCAGCGCGCGAATGATATGCTCGACAGTCTGGGGTTGCGGCAGGTCGCCCGCAAGACCATAACCCAGTATAGTCCCATCCGCGTCGGCAGGGGCTACCGGCTCAAGCACAGTCAGATTTTCGAGCCGCAAATCTGTGGCCAGCCAGCCCGCAGGCCCCTCGGGGTTGACGTCCAAGGAGGTGTGGGCCGCGTACAGGGGAACATCCGCGCGTAAAAGCAGGCGCAACACTTCATGGTATGCGTCAAGTTTTGTCGGCAGTGAGGGCTTGAGCGTCAAGGGGTGATGGCTCAGGATGAACTGCGCTCCAAGATCAAGGGATTGCCTGATGGAGTGCGGCGTCGGGTCAAGGCAGACCGCGATGCTGCTGACCTCATGCCGTAAGCTTGCAACCTGAAATCCGGAAAGGTCCCACGGAGCCGCTGCCTTCAAAGGTGCAACTTCTTCAATGATGCTAATTAATTCAGCTACTTGCATGTATGTGCTCCACCATAAAAAACGGCGCTTTCTTGCTTGGCAGAGAAAGCGCCAAAAATCACCGGCGTTAAAAGAAATTTGAGCGATACCGACAAGATAGTTTTATACCTACCAATTGGTGCGATGCCGTAATCCACAAATATCGATGTGCTCGCACCGTCAGGCTTTGAATCTTCATTTCATAGTTCTAAAATAGGCGGTTGTCAAGATTGGTTGTGCCCCAAAGAGCACAGATCCGGTTGCCCCGTGCTGGCGGAGAATGGCAGGGAAGCGCGTTGGCCTGCCGCTGAGAATCAGGTTTTAGAGCATGTTGCCTTTGGAAAAGAGTCCATGCTCTGCCGCTGCACGCAAGTGCAGCGCACCGTACCGTGGTGTGTATTCAGGCGGGAAATATTTTTTCGGCTGAATGATATTTTGCAGTGCGAGGCGTTTAAAAGGTACTCTGATCGTGTCAGCAAAATCAGTATGCCGTCTTGTCAGCATTGGAGAGCCATGTGGCGAATGTGTTGCACGCTTCGTCGCAATGCAGCTGCTCGATGGGCAGTTTTCTTTCTGTCAGATCTCTTGAGAGTTCCTGGTAAATGGCCGCATCATCAAAGCCCGCAGCCGCAGCGTCTTCGCGTGTATTGCAAAAATATATTTTTTCAATGCGCGCCCACCAGATGGCGCTGAGGCACATGGGGCAGGGTTCGCAGCTGGCAAAGACTACCGCGCCCGAGAGGTCAAAGGTTGCAAGTTTGCGACAGGCCTCGCGTATGGCCACAACTTCGGCATGGGCGGTAGGATCATTGAGGGGGACAACCCTGTTCATGCCCTCACCAATTATTTTTCCGTCCTTCACAATGACTGCGCCAAAAGGCCCTCCGCCAAGTCGCATGCTTTCTTCAGAAAGCTCGATTGCTCTTTTCATAAACCGCGAGTTTTCCATTGGAATCCCTTTTTGCATTCAGAAACTTTTGAACGTACTTAAAGTTGGCTTAAAATGGGCTGCTTGGCAAGCTGGAGTTGGCCGTTGCGGCCATTTGGCTTCTGCGTTAATTATACTGAATGAGTATGCGCAGCTTTTTTCGAATATTTCGTGATCTTTTTTTGCCGCAACCGCGCAATGCCTGCCCACATTGTGGCGGCCTCCGCTGCATCGGGGTTTGCCAGTTTGACAAGAACGCAGGGGAAAACAATTCTTCAACAGCAGGGGACAATGGAGAGAATCACGGCAATTCAGGCGTGAAAATCAACCGTAACAGCAAATAACGTAAAGCAAAATTTGACGCATTGGCCTGTTAAGCAGGCGCGGACACGATTTTTTTGTTTTGCTGCGTTGAATATCGTGAATTGTGTTTTGACAGACAGACATGATAGATAAAAACAGTTTTGCATCAAAAATGGTTACAGTATTTCCTTCCTGATACCCTGCTGAAGGGCAACATCGGTTCCAAGTGGGCGGATGCTCGTCGGCAGGATGCTCCGAATCATCTTTTGCAAAATTCCCTATTCCCTCGCCATCATCATCGGTTAGATTCGGGTGTTTTTGTTCGACAACACTATAATCATGGCAGTCGCCTGCATAACTACAGATGAATTTTGTCAAAAATAACAGCCTGTTCATCAGGCTTGTAATGATGGTCAGTCTGGCCCTCTGCCCCCCCATACTTCTGAGTCATTTTGCAAGCTCGTATTTTATCAGCAAATACGGCTTTGAACAGGCGGAACAGACAGTCTCCAATGTGGCGCAGCTTACCGCAGAATCACCAGTAGTCATTGAAGGAATGCGGTCACCCAAGGGTGACGCCTGGCTTCAGATGACAGGCTTTCTCCACATGCTCACAAGTGTTTCCGGTGTAAAGTTTATTGTGCTCATAGACATGCATGGCAACCGTATATATCACCCTGAGGAGCAAAAAATCGGCGCGCACATTGTCGGCGGCGACGAGGGCGAAGCCTTGCAGGGCAAGACCTATATTTCTTCCGCCCGTGGCACCTTTGGTTTTTCGCAACGGGCATTCAGGCCCGTGCACGACGAAAATGGCCAGCAAATCGGTGCCGTAGTGGTTGGCATCATGTCCCGTGATATTGAAAAAAACGTCTCCCGTCTTACCAGCCCCATGACGTGGCTGTTCAGCCTTGCTCTGATCATTGGCCTTCTGCTGGCCGTTTTGCTGTCACGCAAAATCAAAAAAATTCTCTTCGGCCTGGAGCCGCACCAGATCGCCCGTCTTCTGGAAGAGCGCACCGCCATTCTGAGTACCGTGCGCGAGGGCATCATTGCCATCAACAGGAATAACAGACTTGTTGTCGTCAATGAAATGGCTGAGAAAATTCTGCGCTCCGCAGGGATACAGGGGGAGTTGCTTGGGCGCCCCGTACAGGAAGTGGTGCCGTCAACGCGCCTTGATGCCATCCTCAAGGAAGGAAAGCCTGAATATGACCGCGAACAGAACATTAATGGACAGATCATCATGACCAATCGATCCCCCATTATCATTCAGGGCAAAACCATTGGTGCTGTGGCGACATTCAGGGATATGACGGAAATGCGCGCCCTGGCGGAACGCATGACGGGGCTGAGCAATTATGCAGAGGCTTTGCGATCCCGCTCGCACGAATATCTGAACAAGCTGCACGTTATTTCGGGCCTGCTGCGCAACAAACGCTATGAAGAACTTGAAGAATATCTGTCACAGATCATAGGCAGCAAAATACGCGAAACATCATCCATCAAGGTTAACGTGCAGGACCCAATTCTTGTGGGACTTTTGGAAAGCAAGTTCAGCCGTGCCCACGAACGCCATGTTACGCTGACACTGGGCGGCAGTGGCGTTATTCCGCCGCTTTCGCCAACAGGGTCGCATGCTCTTGTGACAATACTTGGAAATCTTGTGGACAATGCCTTTGACGCTGTCAGCTATACGCAGGAAAGGCACATTGATCTGTCCGTACATTGCGAGAATGATACCCTTGTCATAACCGTTGCGGATACCGGGCGGGGCATTAACGAAGAACACCTGCCGGAGATCTTCAAAAAAGGCTTTTCCACCAAGGGGGCGGGCAGAGGCATCGGCCTGTATATGCTGCTTTTGACTCTTGACGAGCTGGACGGTTCCATTGAGGTTGATTCTCATGCGGGGCAGGGGACGTCCTTTACGGTGCATATTCCCCTGGCCATGCTCATCAGTGGAGGGCGGGCATGATCCGCACGATAATTGTTGAAGACGACCCTATGGTGGCTGACCTTGCCGCGGGATATCTGGAGCGTATAGACGGGTTCAGTCTTGATCATACCGCCAGATCGGCCGAAGATGCTCTGGACCTGTTGCGTGCCTGCCATGTGGATTTGGTGCTGCTTGATGTGTTCATGCCCGGGATGGACGGTATGGAACTGCTGCGTATTATAAAATCCCAATTTTTTCATACAGATGTCATTATGATCACGGCAGCCCAAAGCAGCGAAGATATCCTGAAGGCCCTGAGGCTTGGAGTGGCGGATTATATCGTCAAGCCCTTCACCTTTGAGCGCTTTCGTGAATCCATGTTGCAGTTTCAAGAAAAGCGCCGCCTGCTCATGTCGCCTGAAGTCGCCATAACCCAGGACATTCTGGACAGGCGTATTTTCATAAAAAAGCCCGAAAGGGGCGCTGGCAGGCCAAAAGGGATTGACGCCCAAACCCTTGAAACCGTTGTGTCAGTGTTGAAAGAACAGCCCGGCCTCTTCAGTCTCAAAGACATTGAACGCCTGGCCGGAATTTCGCGCATTTCTTTGAAGAAGTATTTCGATTATCTGGCCGAAACCGGGCGGCTTGGCAGTTCCAAGGGATACGGCGGGCAGGGGCGACCGGTAACCCTGTATAATTGGCTGGGGTGAGCATTGCCCTGAGACGGCCCATTGTGTCACTGAACCTGACTTCTGGAGGTGCAGCATGCCACGCATAGTAACCATGGCCTTTGTTTTGACCCTCGCCCTGCTGGCGGCAACCCCGGGCATGACTGCCCAGGCGGAATGGCCAGCCTACAGGGGAAACGTAAAGTCCCGCATTTACCACAACAGTGGTTGCAAGTATTTCAATTGCAAGGCGTGCACTGTGCCGCTGGCTTCTCCACAGGAAGCGAAAGCAAAGGGCTTTCGGGCCTGCAAAGTCTGCGGCGGATAGCTTGGAACATCTGAGGAAGTCTTGCCTTTATTTCTGAAGGTGTGCCTTCACTGAAACGTATGCCACTAACAAAATAGTGTTCATGACAAATTGACATGAGAATACAGGAATGAAACAAAGCAGAGAATGATGTGATGTTGCCGCCATAAACGGTGATATATATACTCCGGGGTAACTACAGTGTAACCTCAGGTGCCGGTGGATAATAAAAATGCCCTTACGAGTTATCGTAAGGGCATTAAAAAATAGGTGAACAAAAAGAAAATAGCTACTCTAAGGGGTTCTGCCTAAAAGATTTTTTTATGCCTTGGAGCAACTGGCGCAGGCTTCCGGTTCTGTGCCGCTTTTCTTGAAGATGATCAAGGGGCAGTTTTTACAGATATCCGCGCCCGGGAAAGGATCGCCGGGACGAGATATGGATGCGGCCCCTGTCTTTGCTATGCGTTCCATCAGGCGATCAACCGTGGCCCCGATGTGAGCGCCGGGAATGAAGACGTTCAGCTCACCGCGCTCGGTTTTGCCTGCGTTGTAGCTGCCGGAGCAGGCCGGGCACATGTTCATGCTCTGTTCAAGGTGGGTGAACACAGACCCGCCGCAGGCGGAGGAGCTCATAGTCACCATGGGGCGCAAGGGATGGGTATCTGTTCCTGCCATGTAATCTACTGCCAGATGGTAGGACTGCAGGTTGTCGCAGTAAAAATGTACCACGTCAGGCTGCATGACGGCGTCAGCCAGCGGGCCCACAGACACTGCGACAATGGAGTTCATAGGCAGGCGGGGCTTGGTGCGCAGGAAGCGCTCGGCCTGCGCCAAGTCTTTGCAGTATTTAGATTGTGATTTAATTTCAGCTTCGTCGATGTCTTTCCAGCCGAAAGAAACCTGGGAGTTGGTACAACCAAGCTTTTCCTTGGTCGCCAGCACGGTCTGCCCCTGCATGCGTGCTGTTATTTCCCACTGGCAGTAAGTAATTGGCTTAACGGGCTCAACATAACGGGCCTTCTTTTTGAACTCTTCCACATCTGCCTGAGTTTTATGAAAATTTACGGCGATGGGAAAATGGTACAGTCGCAGCTCCCGCATCAACAAGTCCTGCATTTCTTTGTACGTCAGGGGCATTGCGATCTCCTTTTTTATAGTTAGTAATCATTGCCAGTATGGGTGGTAATTGTAAAAGATATTGTTCGATATGGCTATACCCCTAAGCCCCTTTTTTTGACTTTTACTTCAGCAGGGGCGGGTGACAGGCGGGTGACAACCTGGGCAACCAAATCCAAAAATTTCGCATAAACAATAAAAGGGATGCGCGATAGAATCGCGTATCCCTATGAAATGTAATGGTGCGCCCGACAAGAATCGAACTTGTGGCCTACAGCTTAGGAGGCTGTCGCTCTATCCAACTGAGCTACGAGCGCAACCGCGTATATATATTTGTCGGATTGCATGGTGTCAAGTTTTTTGCTTTTATTTGAGTGTCGCCTGTAGGCAAAAACTTTCCGTTAGAGCTTGTAACTTTTTCAAAGGTTACAAGCTCTAACGCTGCACGAGAGTGCAGCGTGCCGAACTCGGTGTGGACTCTGCCGACAATCGAGTTTTTGGGTAGAATGACAAATAAAAATGTGACGGTTTTTTTAACGATGCTCTGATCCTGGTGGGGATTATCCCGGCAGCACAGCACCACAGGATATGCGGTTGTTTTGAGCGTCTTGTGTGTTCCTGGCCCACAAGTAAAATCCGCCGCCTTCAATGAAGAAGGCGGCGGTCAAAACGCGCACGGGAAGGAGGCGCGCGCAGTTGTGGATTGGATTGCCGGGGCACAGGCGAGCCCCGAAGTGGCACTCAGGGTCTAGAAGCTGTAAGCGAAAACAAGCTGGGCTTTCCAGGCGTCTTTTTTGTCAAAGCTGCCGTTGCCGCCGCCGTTGTAGTAACCGTCTTTCTTCCAGGTGTCCTGATCCATCATGTTGACAACGTAACCCAGTTCAAGATTGGCTTCAAGATTTTCGTAGATCTGCCACTGGTTGATCAGGTTGAATTCAAGCAGGCCGTCGTTGGTCGTCAGGTACGGGCCATCACCGCCGTAGCCTTCTCTCCACGAATAGGCGTTCTCCATATACTTGACCATGGAGGGAGAGTTGGTGCCGCCCCAGTAGGCCACGCGCAGGGTATGCTTGAGGTCTTCAAGGAAGCTTATGTCCTTCAACTGGCCGCCGATGCCCCAGGTGCCGGCATAGGACATGTTCCAGTCTGCAACGTTGCCGGGGCCTGCACCCCAGGCAAGATTGCCGTCGCCAACGAAGGAGGTGAAATTGCCAGCTCCCGCGATTGAAGGCATGCGCTCG
Organism: Desulfovibrio sp.; assembly: GCF_034006445.1. NCBI lineage: Bacteria > Pseudomonadati > Thermodesulfobacteriota > Desulfovibrionia > Desulfovibrionales > Desulfovibrionaceae > Desulfovibrio > Desulfovibrio sp. The sequence continues at coordinate 8,578 of NZ_JAVESS010000021.1, forward strand.
GAGCCGTTCTTGATGTTGCCGTCATCGCCAGAGCCGTACCAGCCAAAGATGCCGGGGGTGGCCCAATCCAGCTTGTATTCGACCAGAGCCTTGACGACAAAGCCCTGCCGTTGAGTGCTGCCGCGTACGATATCATTAGCGTCACCACGTTTCATTACATCAAAGCGGCCCATCTCTTCCACATAGCCGTAATTGATGTCGAACTCGATGTTCAGGGGATCAAACATGGTGATGCCAACAGGCAGACCAGCCCAGAACATGTTGCCATATTGCTTGCTGGTACTGCGCGAATTAAGCGGGGAGTTGCCACCAACATAGTTGAAGCCAGGCGTCAAGCCGGGAATTGTCAAGCCAAGAACACCATCGTTGGTTGCCCAAGGTTCGTCATTGTTGGGAGCTTCAAGGCCGCGCAGGGCATTGCGTCCAAGCAGGCCGTACATGGCCCAGGGCGTGATTTCAATACCGTCAAACGTCATAGGCAGAGAGACGGCAAAGAGATCCATGTTGTCAAGGTAGTTGTCTTTGGCTTTGCTGTCGTTAATGCCGTATTTTTTTGCATTGAAGTTGTCATTGACCGGGCGCGCCCAGAAGGCGGTGAGGCCGACATTTTCGTTGAATTTATAGTTGCCCACAACCGCAGCAACGTCAGCGTCGAGGATGGAAGAGCCGCCAGCCATATTGGGCAGGGCAAGGGCCTGTATGCCCATGCGCATACGGGCTTCAGTCTGGGGGATAACCCAGTCGATATACGCATTCTTGAGTTTGATGGCGCTGTTGCCATCGGCGCCAAGAGCGCCGCCTTCATCAGCCTTGCCCCAGTTCTGGGTACCGATTTCAAAGTACACGGTACCGGACAGTGCTTCTGAAGCCACTGCATCCAACTGCAAACGCAGACGCTGCGCAGCGCCGAACATATCGTTGTCGTTGACTTTTTCTTTAGGGCCATGACCGGGTTCTCTTGTGTGTTCGGTCAGCGTGGCGTCAGCCAGGCCGAAGCCCATAAGCCATTCGCCCTGAGCCTTGAAATCGATGGCTTTGGCCCCCCCGGCCGCACCCATCAGCAGACCGGCGGCAAGCAACGCCACCATGCAGCTCTTTTTGAAGTGTTGCAAACCTTTCCTTTGCGTAACGTTCATACCTTTTTCTCCAGGTTGTATAGTTTGTGTGGCGGCAATGCGGTCAGGCCAGCATTTTGCCACATTTGGGCTCCGTGATTGTCATGTCAGCGATAGCACTTGGCGATGGCAAGGCCCCTTCGCAACGCTCGCTGAGAGACCATGACCTTTGCTGACAGGTCAGTTATGGGTTTCATGCCCATGCTGGGCATGGTGGCCGTCATGTGAATGGCCATGCTTGTGTTGCTCGCCTTTGTTATGCCCGCACTTGCAATTGGCGCAGTTGCCCTTGCAAACATGCTTCTTTTCTTGCTGGATGATGACCCTGTTTCCTGTAACGGCCATATCGAAGCCGCTTTTACCTTTGAAAATGACTTGTTCTTTATTAAAGCCATTCAGGATCATGGACGTCTTAAAGGTGTCTACAACCGATGGGTTGGGGTGCCGTATCTGACGTACATCAATGAAAATACGCTTGCAGGCGGCGTGATTGAGCTGAAGAAGATCAAGTACTGCATTGGCCTGAGGAGGATCAAATTGATCGTTAAGGCAAATGTGGAGGTTTTCGTTGCTGAAGCGGTGGGTAACGTTTGAGTTCTGAGTGGAACTGCCATTGTGCGCCATGCTTTCCTCCAGGATGCGTTGTTGGCTGGGCGCAAAATGACATTTTTGAAAACCAATGTCAACAAAAATGAAATTCTTTTTCAAATCATATGTGTGCGACATCGGTAAGATGCAGGAAAGCCAGATGAAAGAGTATGATGTTTTTCAGGGGTAAAATTTTACAACAAAACAACAAAATATTGCCATGCTCCAACTGAAGACATGGTACAAGAGTATCTTTATCAGTGTCAGATGGAGACCTGTAGAAACGGTAAACTACGCCAAATACAATCAGCCGTTGTCCTGATGAGGGACAACGGCTGTCTTGGCGTTTGATTGGTTTTGATGCAGGTTGCGCTAATGTGGTCAGGCGGCGCGGATTTGTCCCTGTTCAACACAAAAGAGCGTCGCTCCCGGTTCTGCCTTGCGCAGCAGATCCACCATATGGGGCTGGCAAGTAAAATACAGAAGCTGATGCCCCTTGCTGCTGCCCGAGTCCGTCAGATCCACAAAAGCCCTGGCCGTGCGTTCAGCCCGTTGCGGGTCAAAGTTGACCAGAACTTCATCCATAATAATGGGAAGAGGGACGGCGTGCGCCGCATGGTTCTTAATATAGGCCAGCCGCAGGGCCAGATATGCCTGCTCACGCGCGCCTCTGCTGAGATTTTCAGGGGCAAGGGCTTCGCCTTGGGCGGGCAGGATATTCAGCGTCTTGTCCTCAAGAGAAGCGCTGATGCCGAGCCAGCGGCGACCGGTAATGCGGGCAAATATTTCTGAGGCAAGCCGTATGACTTCAGGTTGCCTTTCGCGCTCAAAATTACGCTTGGCAGCTTCAAGAATGGCGCGCGCCAGTGCCCGACGGCTCCAGTCATAGGCCATACGCTGCATGGCTTCTTCAAGAGCGGCAGCTTCCTGCTGCAATTGTGCCAGTTCCTCATTGTGCGACAGCGCAGCAACACCGGAGCGCAGGGTACTCACCCTGTCGCCCAGTTCCTGCTCCTTGCCCTGAAGCTGAAGCAGTTCTTCGTTGATGTTTGCGCAGCGTTTTTCCTGGACTTCCTGGCTTTCAGTTTCGAACTGGGGCAGGAATTCTTCCAGGGGGCATTTGTCGGCAGCAAGGCGCAGGGCATCTTCAAGGTCAAGACGGCGTTGGGCAAGGCTGCGCTGTTCTTCATGGCGTGCGGCCTGCCGTAAAAAGTCTTCGGCATCAGCTGCTCCTGCCAGGGCAAGCAGGCTACGCTCTGTGTGGATGGCGGAATCCAGGGCGGCCTGAGCGGCGCGTGCCTCGCTTTCAAGCTCCACCAGTTCCTGATCCAGCCCAAGACGGCGGGTCTGGCCCACGGCCATGGCTTCTGCCGCTTCCAGCGAAGCGTCCAGGCTGGCCAGCCAGTCCGGTTCATCGTCAGTGCCAGCCAGGGGCGGGCGATTCAGGTTGGCGAGATGCTGCGCCAGGGGTTCACGCAGGGCAGCCAGTTCCGCATGGCTCTGCGCCAGTTCAATACGTGCCCGTTCCAGAGCGGATTCGGCCAGCAGGCAATTTTCCATATACTTGAAAGCTTCACGCACCGTTTCAGGATCAAGATCCGTACCCAGCCCCAGTCCTTCAAGGCAGTGGGCCCACTGCGCACGTGCAGCATTCAGGCGATCTTCAGCCGCGCGCAACTCTGCAGTGGCTTCATTCTGACGTACCTTGCAGCGCTGCCTGTCGCTTTCGGCATTCTGCAAGGCGGCCTCGGCCTTGATGCGCTGTTCACGCACGGCGTCAGCCTCCCGGCAGGATTCCAGTATCTGGTGCGCAATCTCGGCAAGAGTATCGGAAAGATTTTCGTCTGGCTGCAAAGGCTGTGCGCCATTGGGCGTAAGCGGGAGGCGTTCCGCCACCGCTGCCATCTTGCGCATGCGCTCCTCGGTGCGCGCAAGGTCTTCCTCAAGAGCGTCAAGTTCGGCTTGGGCGGCGGCTACGCTGCTGTAGGCCAGTCTGGCGGCTTCCGCTCTGGCAAAAAAGGCCGCAGCGCCCTCCGGAGCAGGGACATTGCCAACCTTGAGCGAGAGCATGAACTCATGCCAGCGGCGTCTGGTTTGCTGCACGACGCCTTCAACTTCCTGGCACAGCGCCTGCCGCCTGCTGACCTCGGTGCGCGCGAGATCCGTGGTGCGCTTGAGCCCTTCCATATCCTTGCGGGCGCGCTCTTCGTGAAAGCATTGCTCGCGCTCGCGTTCGAGCAGCACTTCCATTGCTTCCAACGTGACCATATCCATGCTCTGCACCTGCGCTGTCCGGCAGAGTTGGCGGGCCTGTTCTTCCAGTTCAACCAGGTGGTTGGCACATGTGTCACGTCGATTTTGCAGGCTGGCCAGTTCCTTTTTGCGGCGTTTGGCCTCAGGGCCATTGTGCGGCAGCCCGCCAGCCAGAAAACCCACTCCACAAAGCAGAATGAGATAGCCAGACCAGAGGTTTATGGGAAAATCCAAACCTTCGTTCAGTGAAATAACCGTCAAGCCAAGTCGCCAGTACGTAAGCAGCATGCCAACACCTGACGCAAAAAAAATCAGGCCCAAAAGCAGCAGTGGAAGATTTTTAATGCTTTTGACAGGCGGTTCACTGTCCAATCGTGCATCCAGTTCACTGAGCCGCAGCCTTTCTGTCTCCAGCGTGGCTGAAAGGGCGCGCAAAGAGCGCAGGGCTGCCGTTTGCCCGTCCAGGTGTTCGCGGGTGGGGCCGTTTTTGCCGCGCTGCTCCTCGCGCAGGGCATCCATGCGGGCCTTGACGGAGAGCAGATGTTCCTCGGCTTGCTGCACGGCCTGGGCCGCTTCACCAGCATGATCCAGCCGCTCCTGCACGCTGGCCGCCAAATCAAGCGCTTCGTCCTGACGGGCCAGCAGCGCGTCCAGTGTCGCCACGGCCCCGCTGTTGGCCTCCAGAGTTGTACCGCCAGAAAGCTTCAGCGGAGTGAGCGCACGGGCAAAGGTGGTGCGCGCTTCCAGCAGGGTACGCTGGCGCAAAGGAATCTGGCGTCGGGCTTCTTCCTGGCGGGCCAGAGCCTGGCGCAGCGTGTCGCGTTGATCGTCATCCAGGGCGGCCACCGGGATAGGGAGCAGCGCCAGATTACTATGATGTGCAGCCACTTCGCGCTCGGCGGCCTCCACATCGCGGTTGCACTGGTTCAGCGTGTCCACTGCGGCCTGGTGCGCGGACACGGCAGCCGTCATTTCGCGTGCCTGTTTTTCAAGATCTTCACGGGCGAAAAGCGAGCGGTCAGTCTGACGGATGCGGTCGCAACTCCAGTCCGGCCCAAGGCGCGCCAGTTCGCGGGCGAGATCCTCCTCGGCACGGCGGCAGCGGTCATTTTGCGCGGGAAGGGCCGTCAAGGCCTGCCGATAGCCGCTTTTGCGTTCAGCCAGGCGGCGCAAAGCCGGCAATGTTTCCAGCAGGGGCATATCCAACTGCACCGCGTCACGACGCTCGCGCAAGAGATCAAGCTTTTCTTTGCGGGCGGCGTGATGACGCTCGCAGCTTTCCCTGGCTTCCTGAGCGCGGGCCAGGCGGGCCTGAGCGTCTTCGGGGAAAGATTCGTTAAGAGGGCCGAGCCGCTCCAGAGCGGCGCAGACCATGCGCCATTCGTTCCATTGCAGCCAGACGCCCAACCGACGTTCCAGCAAGCGCCGTTCCTCTTCAAGCTGCGCCTTGTAGCCGCGCACCGCAGTCAGTTCGTCGCGTTTTTGATCCAGTTCACGGGCCAGGTCGTCAAAACCAGCCTGTTGCTGGCGCAGTTCTGCAATACGCTGGCGCAGTTCGTTGAGTTGCTTGAGGGCTAGATTAAGGGGCGGTTTGCTGCCGCCGGACTTGAAAATCTCGTCATTCTGTTTTTTCAGGATATTGAGGACTTCACCGGGGGCGCGCAAGCCGGGGCCAAAGCTGGCGCCATAAAGGGCATGGCGTACGCTTTCGCCGGTGAGGTTGCCCATATGTTCCAGTTCGCTGAGGCTGAAACCGAAAACATTGCGGTACACGTCCCGGCTGACGCCCGAAAGCAGGCGGCGTAAAACGTCTTCGTCCAGAGGTTTGCCCTGACCGTCCGTAAGGGATACCTGCCCGTTTGCGCTGCCCGGACGGCGCGTCAGCCGTAAAAGCTGCGCATCATCAGCGCGCAGGGTCAGGCTTCCGCCTGCCGTGCCGCCACGCAGCGCGCCGGGGATGAGCTTGCCTTCCTTGCTGTTGGGGGCCGGATAGCCCGCCAGGGTGGAGCGCAAAAACTCCAGACACGTGGATTTGCCCGCTTCGTTTTCACCCAGAAAGATGGTGAGGCCGGGGCCAAGCCCCTCAACAGTTACATCAGAAAAAATGCCGAACCCGTCCATATGGAAGGACTGGATATACATCAGCGAACCTCCAGAAGGTCGGTGCAAAGGCGTTGGGCCTCCTCAAGGAGCGCCTGCATCTGGGCATCGTCGGGCTGGGCCAGAATTTTGCGTAACTGCCCATGGGTGAACAGGGGGGCAAGGGCCGGGCCCGCCACCTCCTGAAAAGCTTCATGACTTTCACCCATGCGTTGGGCCATGCGGAGCGTTTCGCCAAGCAGATCCTCGCGTTGCAGGTACTGGGCGGGATCCGTGGCCGGGCTCGTGTCCATACGTAAATCCTTGACCCATACGCCGGGCGTGCCGCTGGCAAGGTGCCCGAGGCGTTCCAGAAGGTCTTCCTGATTGCTGGAGTCACGCAGGACGGCGTCAAGGGCGGTACGACCATGCAGGTTTACGCGCGCAAGCAGGGCTTCACACCCGGGATCAGTATCGCTGGCGGCATGGTCAAGGCATTGAACCAGAGAGTTTTCCACCTGGTCAATCTGCTCAGTGCCGCTCAGGTCCAGATCCAGGGTGGCCCATTGCACGGGCCCAAGACGCATGAATTCTGCACTACAGCGCCAGGCGCAGGGGACGGCGGACTGATCCGCGTCGAAATTTTCGGCACGGGCCGTGACCAGGAGGCAGCCACGGGGCCCGGTTTCATTGATGTGCAATCCCTGACTGTTGCCGCTGTAGGCAATAAAGGGCTCGTCACACAGGATACGGCGTTCGTGCACGTGTCCAAGCGCCCAGGCGTCCAGTTCGGCGCTTTTGAGGTCGTCCAGCGAGCAGGGCGCATAACGGTCAGCCTTGCTTTCACCCTCTACGGTGCAATGCAGCACGCCCAGTTGAAAACACGTCTGTTCGGCATCACGCCGGAACAATCGGGCCAGGTTACGGCCTTCACGGATTTTGGCGTGACTGATGCCATGTATGATGGCCAGGGGTTTTCCATCTTTTTCAATGACATGACGTTCGACCTCAGGGCCGAAGATGGTCACATTGTCGGGCCAGCGGATGGAAGCGAGCAGCGAATTGAGCGGATCATGATTGCCGTGGGCGATAAAAACGCGTACTCCCGCATCGCGCAGGCGCAAGCAGCCATCGCGAAGGCGCAATTGGGCTTTAACGCTGCGATCTTCTTCATTATACACGTCGCCAGCCAGCACGAGAAAATCGGGTTTTTCTGTTTCGCACAGGCGAAAAAGCCGATCCAGCGCTTTGAAGGTGGCTTCATGCAGCAGCTTGGCCAAATGGCCGCCCTGAGCGGTTTCGCGCGAAAGCCCGCGAAAAGGGGTATCCAGATGCAGATCGGCTGCGTGGATATAACGTACAACGTCCATGCGTGGCCTCACGTGGAATGGGTAATGAATAAGCGCCAAACTTTAGACTTTTTCTTGAAGCAAGACAAGCGCGCACAAAGTTACGCAGGGAGCAGTTCTGCTGCGGTCATAATTACCATGCAGTTACTGTTCTCTGAAAAGAACAAAAATATAATGGAATGGAGCTAGTTTCCGTTCAGAGTGCGCAAGCGGATGCACTCATTGGCCAGTCGCATCAATTCCAGATTGTCGGGGACTTCCTTGAGGCCGTTGCGCACATGACCAAGAGCGCGCACATATTCTCCTGCGTTGAGCATGGCAGTGGCCATCATGGCAAAGACGGCCTGTTCGTCCTTGTAATATTTCATGACTTCAGCAAAGCAGGCGTCGGCTTCAGAGGGTCGCCCCTCGGAGAGAAGTTTTTTGCCTTCCCTGAGATTGCGATCAATGTTGAGCTTGCGTTGCAGTGTGCTTTCATAATCCTCTTCTTCAGCGCTGTCTTGAAGTTTTTTATAAGTATCTGATAATAATTGTAAAAGTTCTTTTTCGCTGCCGGGCTGATATGCAAGCGACGCAGGCAGAATATCTTTCAGGCCAGGGTCTGCGACCAGTTCGCTGACCGTCGTGCGAATATCGCTGCGCAGGTCCGTGGGGGCAGGCTGGCCACCCAGATCCTTGAGGGCTGTTATGGTCAGATAGAGCGCGCGCATGGGGTCGCGGCGAGCGCAACTGGCTTTGGCGCGGCCAAGGTCTTCACGGATTTTGCGAATGTTCATTGATACCTCATCAAGTCTCGGAACATGTTTGCATTGAGGATGTATACTTTCATCATGTTGCGCCGCCTGCGCAGCATGTGCGGGCACAACCGGATTGCATCAGGGCCAGGGGGGCCTGGCGCACTCGCCAAAGCGTTTTCAATCGCCAAAGCGTTTTCAACGGGGAACTGTCGGGTGCAGCCGCATGCAACGGTCAGGGAGCCCACTACGGCGTGCCATCCACATCTTCAGTTTATTCTTTGGTTTATTCTTTGTGCATGCTTGTGGGCAGCGGATCTTTGAGAGCATACTTTTTCAAAGTTGACGATACCCCCGCTGCGACGTGTACCAGCCCGGAAGCGCAGCGTTTGCGCCTTCACATTTGCGCCTTCACGTCTTCTTGCGCCTGCTCACGCAGCCGCCCGAACAGCTTCAACGTGAAAGTGCATTTGCTTCTGAATGCTAGATAATAAAAGCCTGTACCGTCAAGATGTTGCAGGTATGCGTCATAATTGCGGCATTGACGGCTGCGCTGGCTGCTTGTTATCCTGCGCAGCTATACGGCAAAGGAATACTGCTTTTACGCATCATTACGGCATCCTGAACTTTGGGGCCATCCGGCTTCCGGGCATGGGCAAAGCCATGCACGCGGAGCAGGAACAGGCGCAGGCCGCTAACAGAAAAGGAAAATTATGGCGCGCATTCTTTATGGCATACACGGCACCGGGCATGGACATGCCATGCGCGGATTGACCATCGCCCGCCGCCTTTCCCGCCACGAATTCCTTTTTATCGCCGATGACGATGCGCCCAAGATCCTTGAGCCGGAGTTTCCTGTTCGCCGCCTGCCCAATCTGGGCACAGTGTTCAAAAATTACAAGGTGGATTTTGCGGCCACCATCAAAAAAGCCCTGCCCATACTTTGGCATCGCCAGCGGTATATTGATCAGGTTTCGCGTCTGATTGACGAATTCAAGCCCGATGTCTGCATGACCGATCTTGAGTACTTTGTGCCCCGCGCTGCGGAAAAGGCGGGCCTGCCGTGCCTGACCCTGGATCATCAGCATGTGATCACGTGCTGCCGTCATGACCTTCCGCCGGACATGTGGTGGGACAGCTTTGTGCAAGGGCTGACGCCACGGTATCTTTTTCGTCCCACGGCAGAAAATCTCATTATTTCCTTTTACGCTCCGCCTGTCTTGCCGCAGTATAAAGCCAGAATAGCGCCGCCCATTTTGCGGGACAGCGTGTTGGCGCTGAACCCGCGTGATGACGGTCATGTGCTGGTGTACCAGAGCAATTCCACGCACCGCAAGCTGGTGGATTTTCTGCGCGCGGCCACACGCAAAACCTGCTATGTTTTCGGGTATGACCGTGAAGAAGGGCAGGAGGATAATGTCATCTTCATGCGCAAGAGCGAAGAGGGTTTTTTGCGCCTGCTGGAAGGGTGTTCATACGTCATCCAGGGGGGCGGCCACACCCTCATGGGCGAGGCCCTGTATCTTGGAAAACCCATCCTCACCCTGCCTCTTAAAGCCATGGTGGAGCAACGCTTCAACGCATTGTACATTGAGCGCCTTGGCTACGGCATGCAAGCCGACATGCTCACGCTGGAGCCGGAGTTGCTCCGCCGCTTTGAGGCAAAGCTTCCTGATTACAAGGCGGCCATCGCCAGAGGCAGTTTTTGTGGCAACGAAACCGTGTTCGGTCTGATTGATTATTTTATCAGGCACGGCTCCTTGCCCATAGTAGGCACGCCCAAGGTTGAAGAATAAGCTGAAGCATCTTGCGAAAAAGTTAAAGTAAAACTTTAAGGCTGCCTACAAGGCCGCCTTTTTGCTGGAGTATTTTAATTTGAAATGAGTTAAAATGCTCTGCAGGGATTGTTCTGAAAATCCTTGCCACGAGATGCTTTAGTTGACCGTTGGCGTAAAATGCACTTTGACAACAAGAACTTCGGCGCGCGATGTGTTGCGCATGGGCGGGCCCCAGGTGCCGATTCCTGCTGATACCACAGAATGGAGCCCATTTTTGGTCAGCAGGCCCAGCGGGTTTTCATACAGATTCTCCACCACCCAGTGAAAAGGCCATAGCTGGCCGTAGTGTGTGTGCCCGGAAAGTTCCAGCACCGCCCCTGCCGTGCGCGCCTCATCCAGTGAAGAAGGCTGGTGGTCCATGACCAAGAGCGGCAAATTGCCATGCTCCGGCGGCAGATCAGCAAGGATTTCTTTGAGGCTTTTGCGCGAACTCCCGGAAAACATGTGGCCGCTCAAATCATCTCTGCCAGCCAGTACCAAGGCATTGTCCAGGACATGCCACTGGTCGCGCAGTACCCGCATGCCGCTGCGGCGCAGGATATCAAGACTGTCATCGATGGGGCCGGAGATGTATTCATGGTTGCCCGGTACCGCCCAATGGCCCAGCCGGGGCTGTATGCGGGCCAGGGCTGCGGCCATGGCTTCCACGTCAACCAGAACATGGTCATCAAGAATGTCGCCAACGTAGAGGATGGCATCGGGCTTGTAGGGAGCCAGCAGATCCATGGCGCGCACAAGGCGCGGGGCCGTGATGATCCGCCCAAGATGCAAGTCTGCCAGTACGCCGAGGACAAGGGGCGAATGCGTGTACTGCCGGGCTACGGGCTTGTTGGTGCGTATGGTCAGATCGTACTGCCGCACCACAGGGTAGGCGGCATTGAACCAACTGGCGCAGCCGATGACGAAGGGCAGGCCAATAACTATCAGGGTGGCTCCCCAGCGGGGAGAAGTGGGGGGATCCGCCCACAGGCGGCTTGCCAGCCCCCAGATGTCCATAAGTAGCACCAGGCAAAAAACATAGAAAAGCATACCCAGCCAGAACGATCCCGCCCGCAGCAACCAGACCTCGATGGCGGAATCGCCGCCAAGCTTGTACAGCAGGGGAAATGACGCGCCAAGCACAGCCACCGTGAGGCAGAGCGCCGGTCGCAGCCAGCCCGTATGGTCAAGTGCGCGCCATAGCCACCAGGCAATCCATCCATTGGCGAGGACAAGGGCAAACCCTGTCACAACGAAAAATTTTACCATAAATGGATGTGCCTTATGAAGCCCATGCGGCTATGGCCTTGTCCAGTTCCGGGCCAGGGCTGACCTTGAGGTTATTGTCCAGGTGCAGATGGCAGACGTGTCCTTCAAGGCAGACCTGAGCGTGAGTTTCCACGGGGCCAGGATGGTTTTCAAGGATGTTGCGCAGCGCCAGCAAGTCCTCCCGGCCCATGCGGTGCGAGGGAATCTGCACGCATACCGGGGTATCGTTAAGCCCGCAGCACTCTGCCATCAGCAGCAGACTTTGCCCCAGAAGCTTGAGTTCGCGAGGGGCGTCCTCATTGTCTTCGTCCAGATCGCGGCTGTCTTCCGGCTCCTTGTCAAGCCTGGCGGTAAGGCACAGCGGCTGCTCAGAATGGAGCAGCTGACGAACTTCCGCATAGCTGCGGGGGAAAAAGGTCACCTCGCCATGACCTGTGAGGTCTTCAATGGCCGCAAAAGCCATACGCTCGCCCTTGCTCTTGGTAATAACCTCGCGAATGCCGGTTACAAGCACGGCGCAGCGCACCTCGGCGCCGGGAAACATGTCTCGGGCGTCTTCAAGGGTTGTGAGTCCCAGACGGCGAATTTCACGCAAATAGGGTTGCAGCGGATGGCTTGTAAGAAAGAAGCCCAGAGCTTCTTTTTCGGCGCGCAGTTTGTCTTCGTCGGGCATTTCGGGCAGGTCGGCTTCAGGGCAGTCGAGTCCTATGCCGGGCTGCGGGGCGCTTTCCATTGCCGGAGCCATGGCCAGCAGGGACACTTGGTTGGAGTTTTTGTCCTTGGCCTTTTTCTGCGCGCGGGAGACCACCGCCTCAAGCGAGGCCAGCATGGCGGCGCGGGGCACGCCAAAGCAGTCGCAAGCGCCGCCCTTGATAAGAGACTCCAGAACGCGTTTGGTGACCTTGCGCAGGTTCACGCGGCAGCACAGGTCGAAGAGCGAGGCGAATTCTCCCTCAGCCATGCGGGATTCCACCAGTTCGCGGATGGCTTCGTCGCCCACGTTCTTGATGCCGCCCAGCCCGAATACGACCTTGCCTTCAAAGGCCGTAAACTCACGCTGGCTGCGATTCACTGAAGGCTGCACAACATCAATGCCCATGTCTTTGCAGCAGGAGACGTATTTGAGCAGCTTGTCCTGATTGCCCATTTCCGAGGTGAGCAGGGCAGCCATAAATTCAACTTTAAAGTGAACCTTGAGATAGGCGGTGTAGTAGGAAATGAGAGCATAGGCGGCAGAGTGCGACTTGTTGAAGCCGTATTCCGCAAATTTTTCCATCAAGTCGAATATTTCGTTGGCCTTGTCTTCGCTGATGCCGTTGCTTGTGGCGCCGGCCACAAAGGTGACGCGCTCCTTGGCCATGGCTTCGGCCTTTTTCTTGCCCATGGCGCGGCGCAGCAGGTCGGCGCCGCCCAGCGTGTAGCTGGCGATAATCTGGGCAATCTGCATGACCTGTTCCTGGTACACGATAACGCCGTAGGTGTCGCGCAGGCAGTCCGTAAGCGAGTCATGGGGGTAGATGACGGGCACCTGGCCGTGTTTGCGCTTGATGAATTCGTCAACCATGCCGGAGCCGAGAGGGCCGGGCCGATAAAGCGCCAGCATGGCGATGATATCTTCAAAACACGTGGGCCGCAGCATGCGCAGATACTGGCGCATGCCCGAGCTTTCCACCTGAAAGACGCCATCGGTCTCGCCCCTGGCGTACAGGTCGTACGTTTCGGTATCGGTGAGCGGCAGATTGTCCAGATCCGGCGGGGATTGCCCCTGAAGGCTGATGTTGTCCAGAGTATCCTGAATCAGGGTCATGGTCTTGAGGCCCAGAAAGTCGAACTTCACCAGCCCGGCTTTTTCGGTCATGGGGCCGTCGAACTGGGTCACAAGTTCGCCGCGTTTGCCAAGATAGAGGGGCAGGTATTCCTCCATGGGCTTGTCGGACACCACAAGACCTGCGGCATGGGTGGAAGCGTGGCGCGCGAGCCCTTCAAGCCGACGTGCCGTATCCAGCAGATGCTTGACCTGCTGGTCTTCAAGGTAGAGCTTTTCCAGTTCGGGTTCGGCTTCTAGCGCCTTCTTGATGGTCATCTTGAGGTCGGCGGGCACCAGCTTGGCAATGCGGTCGGTTTCGGCAAAGCTCATGCCCAGCGCACGGCCCACGTCGCGCACCACGCCCTTGGCCTTCATGGTGCCAAAGGTGGTGATTTGCGCCACCGAGCCCTCGCCGTAGGTTTCAACCATATGTCTGATGACGTCGCCACGCCGGCGTTCGCAGAAGTCGACGTCGATATCGGGCAGGGACACGCGTTCGCTGTTCAAAAAGCGTTCAAACAGCAGGTTGTAGGGGATGGGGTCAAGGTTGGTGATGCGCAAGGCCCATGCCACCAGTGACCCGGCGGCTGATCCGCGCCCCGGCCCCACAGGAATATTGTTGTTTTTTGCCCAGTTGATGAATTCCTGCACGATGAGGAAGTAACTTGGAAAGCCCATTTCCAGAATGACGCGCAGTTCGTACTGCAGGCGTTCACGGTACATGTCGGCGTTGATGGAAGCCCGATCCGGGTGTTTTTCCAGCCTTTTTTCAAGACCATCTTCGGCCAGACGGCGGAATTCCGATTCCATGCTGGCCCCTTCGGGCAACTGGTACACGGGGAAATAATGGTTGCCGAAGTCCAGAGCCACATTGCATTCCTCGGCGATGCGCATGGTGTTGGACAGCGCTTCGGGCACATGGCTGAATGACTTTTCCATTTCTTCAATGGACTTGTAGTACAACTCATGGGTGCCGAACTTCATGCGTTTGGGGTCATCCATGGTGGTCTGCGTCTGAATGCAGAGCAGAACTTCATGGGCTTCGGCATCGTCTGCGCCAAGGTAATGGCAGTCGTTGGTGGCCACCAGGGGCAGCTTGCAGGTTTCGGCCAGCTCCATAAGGGCAATATTGGCTTTTTCCTGTTCTTTCAGTCCGTTGGATTGCAACTCAAGGTAAAACCGGCCAGGGTAGATGCTGGCGTACTCCAGGGTGAGCTTTTTGGCGAGATCCATATTGTCGGCCAAAATGGCGCGGGGGATTTCGCCAGCGATGCAGGCTGAAAGGCAGGTAAGCCCTTCGGAGTATTTGCGCAGCAGGGCCTTGTCCACGCGGGGTTTGTAGTAAAAACCCTCAAGAAAGCCGTGGCTTACCAGTTTAACAAGGTTGTGGTAGCCTGTTTTGTTCTGGGCCAGCAAAATAAGGTGGTTACGCTTGCGGGCCAGAGGAGATTCCGTTTTTTTGTCCGTATGGTCATGGCAGACGTAAACTTCGCAGCCGAATATGGGCTTGATGCCGAAGTCTTTGCAGCCCTGGTAAAAGTAGGCTGCGCCAAAAAGATTGCCATGGTCTGTGATGGCGCAGGCGGGCATGCCGAAATCCTTGGCGCGGGCACAAAGATCCTTGATGCGTATGGCGCCATCCAGGAGGCTGTATTCGGTATGGCAATGCAAATGAACGAAATCGGACATGAAATCTCCGGAAATGCTGTATAAAGAATGGATTGAAGCGTGTGGTGCGGTGGGCCGCAAGCGCGCAGCGAGTGTGAGTGGTCTTTATAGCAAATGAGTCACCATGCCTCAAGCGGTTGATAGTCGTGCGGGCCCGGCGCATTGCCTTGCGTTCCGGCTGGGCGTATAAAAAAGTCATGGAAACGAGTACGGTAAACGCGTGCGATATCAGCGCGCATGAAAATTGGTTTGCGGTATATGCTGCCAGCAAGTGTGCGGAGGAGTCGGCCAATCCCCGTGGCGATGTGGGGCCTATGCACCTGAAAATACGGCATAGTATGGCTGTACTGGAGAATGCCAGGCGCATGGCTGCCTGCGAGAATTTTTCTTCTGTGCAGCGGCGTGTCTGCCTGCTTGCTGCGCTGTATCATGATGTGGGGCGGTTTGAACAATATTTGCGGTTTCATACCTTCAAGGACAAAGAATCGTGCGATCACGGCCAGATGGGGGTGCGCATCCTCAAGCAGGAAAAGCGCCTCAATGATGAAGCCCCTCTTGTGCGCAAAGCTGTATTGGCTGCTGTGGCGCTGCACAACCGTTTCGCATTGCCCCAAGGATTGCCGGAACTAACGGCAACAGCCGCCCATGTTGTACGCGATGCCGACAAACTGGATATTCTGCGCGTCATGGACGAACATTTGAGCGGCCCAGGCCCCTACAACCCCACCGTTGTGCTGAGCCTGCCCGATACGCCCGGCGTTTACAGCGAGGCAGTGCTGCGGGCGGCGCGTGAGGGACGTGTGGCAGCCTATGCGGACCTGCGCAGCGTCAATGATTTTCGCCTGCTGTTGGGAACCTGGTTTTTCGACATGCATTTTGCCTCAAGCCGCCGCCAGTTTGTGGAGGACGGCCATGCCTTGAACCTTTTGCGTGGTCTGACCACGAGCGCTCCCTATGGACAGGTCAGGCAGGCGATGCTTGAAAAACTTGGAGCGCTGCATGACACGGCATCACTCTGAAACTGTGCCCGTGACCCTCCCAGGTCTGCAGCCTGGTCAGAATTCGGGCAAAAATTGGGGCCAGAATTTGAGCCAGAAGCCCGACCAGAAGCCGGGTCAGGATCCGGGCCAGAATCCGGGTCAGGATCCGGGCCAGAAGTTCGGGGCTTGCGCGAGGCCGGCAAAACAATGAATACCCTGCACAGTGACCAGCCAGCTTGGAGGGGCTTGACGGATCTTCCCGAACCCCCACGTTTTTTTCCGTCAGCCACGCTTGCGGCCAGAATTCCCTGGCCTGTTGAAGCCCTGTCCGCACCGCTCAATCCTGCTCCTGAATCCCTGTACAGCATGCTTGGCGCGCCCTGGCCGCTTTTGCGCATGGCGTACAGGCTTTTTTATCTTTCGCAGCCCCAAGGCGAGGCTCTTCTGAGCCTTGCGCTTACCGCCGCAAGAGAGGTGCTGGTGGCGGATTTCAAATGTGCCGAACGTAATCTGGAGTTGCCTTGTGTTGCCGCTGCCGCGTGTCTGCGGGAGATCTGCGGGGCCCGGAGCACGTCATTTATGCGCGCTGGCGGACTTGAGGGCATGGTTCACCGTCTGGGACTGACGGTTTCAGAGCGCCATCCCCTTCTTGGCGGAGCGGCGGTGTTATTGAGGCTGCACGCAGCGCGCTGATCGGGCTGCAACTGCGGCTCACTGCCCCGCAGGCGTCGTGGAAATGGGCGAAGCCCCGGGTGCAGGCGCGGCACGGGAGTCACTGCCGGGCGCATCGGGTGAAAGCAGGCTTTCCGGCACAACGCCGGGCCCAGGCACGGTAAGCGTTTCAGGATTAATGCTGTACCATGCAAACCACATGGAATAGCCACCGAAGTATTCCGGCATTGACGCGCCCTTCATGTTGCCATCAACTGCCGCACCTGTCGCGGGATCCCATATGCTGCGGGTCTTCAGATCCATAAGTTTGCCGTAGCGGCTGATGAACAGGAAAGGTTCGGCCCATATCTGGCGGTTGAACACGCGCACCACGTTGAGCTTGGGATCGTGCGTGGCCAGCAGGGCGTGCGGCCCTGCAAAAAAATTCACCGCGCCCTTTTTTTTCACATAGGCCACATCAATGGCCAGCAAATAGCCTTCATATTCCAGGCAAAGCATGTTGGCCTTGCGTTGAAAGCGCTTGTCCATCCGCTGAACGGGGTAGATGAGCCTGTCGTTGTCGTAATAGTTACCCTTGCGCAGGTAGTTGCCGTAAGGATCACGCCCGTAAGGGCGGGTTCCGGCAGGCTTGCCCATCACCGGCGCATTGGGATACACGCTGCGAGCCGCGCCCCAGTTTGTCCAGAATACGGGAACGGTGGGCAAACCTCTGCCCATAAGGGGGCCGTCAAAGGCCATGCCTGTTTCCTGCAGCCACAGACTGCCCGAATTTCGGTCAATGAGTACGCTGTTGCCGTCATAAAG
Organism: Desulfovibrio sp.; assembly: GCF_034006445.1. Classification (NCBI taxonomy): domain Bacteria; kingdom Pseudomonadati; phylum Thermodesulfobacteriota; class Desulfovibrionia; order Desulfovibrionales; family Desulfovibrionaceae; genus Desulfovibrio; species Desulfovibrio sp. Next base: position 25,713 of record NZ_JAVESS010000021.1, read on the forward strand.
GCGGCCTTCGACATCAAAAATAAGATTAAGGCCGCCCATGGAGGCGTTGTAGGCCATCAGCGTACCGGTGGTGGGGCAGTAGGTAATGGCATAGGCCACATCATCAACCACCTCGTTGACCACCTGATGCCAGACCATGAATCGTTGTGGATAGATGTGCGGCCCATTGGGCAGCATGACCACAAAAACGACTTCTTCGGCGCTGGTGTTGAGGTCGGCATCCATTACGCGGTCATAGCGGGGTCTGTACAGCGAGGGGATGGCCCCGTATTTGACGCCGGTTTCCACCAGCTTGCCCATAATGGCCGCCAGTTCCTCCATGCTTTTGGGGCGGGCCTGGGCTTCGGGCAGGCAGACGATGAGCATCAGCAGCGGCAGAAAGAGCCTGAGAAAAATGCGGGAAAGCGCGTGGCGCTTCATATGGGCAGGGGATTTTTTTGCCATAAGCATACGTTTTCCTGACGTAGCGCGCATTGCCGCCCGGCTGGCCTGTACGGCGAAAGTTGCAAGGGCTTGGCGCAAGGCCAGGAGGCGTATGCTCCAGCCTGCTGTCAATGCAGATCCTTTTCCTTGCGGTGCGTGGGCAGGTAATCGCTGTAGATGTAGTCGCGCAAGGCCTGAGGCCAGGGGCGGGGTTTTTTGCCGAGAAATGCGCTCAGCTTGCTGTTATCCAGTACGGAAAACGCCGGGCGTCGCGCCTTTTGCGGCCACTGACCAGAATCAATGGGCACAACCCGGCAGGAAGCTGCGGCCAGCGCAATGGATTCACACGCCAGTTCACACCAGCTGGCCTGGCCGCTGTTGACGGCGTGCCAAAGGCCCGTAGCCTGCTTTTCGGCCAGTGCGGCGCTCCATTGGGCCAGATCCATGCTGTAGGTTGGTGAGCCTACCTGATCATACACAACATTGATGGCGTCACGTTTCACACAAGCCGCCACAATGGTATCCACAAAGTTTTTTCGTCCCGGGCCGAAAAGCCAGGCCGTGCGCAGTACACAGGAGCGTTCTGGCAGGCTGCGCAGCACGGCCTGTTCGCCTTCCAGCTTGGTGCGGCCATAGACGGACTGCGGGTGCACCTCATCACTTTCGGTCAAGGGCGTTTCGCCATGACCGGAAAAGACAAAATCTGTGCTGTAATGGAGCAGGTGCCCGTGCCCGAGAGAGTGCAGAATGTGCGCCAGCGCATCCGGCAAGGCCCGGTTAAGCTCGCAGGCAGCTTCAGCATCATCTTCGGCGGCGTCCACAGCGGTATATCCCACGGCGTTAAAAACCACATCGGCGTGAGCCGCGCGAAGACGGGATTGCAGAAAATCAAAATCCAGCACGTTGCCGTCCTGCCGCCCCAATGTCTCAACCTGCCAGCCCCGTGCCGAAAGAACGTGCACAAGAGCCTGCCCCAACAGACCGGTTGCGCCACCTAAAATCAGCGCCTTTGCCATTCTGACCCCCCCAGCGACATGCCCCGCTCTTTGCGTGGATATGTGATCTCATGTTGCGGCCACTGTATCTTTGTGGGCCCTATGGGTCAACATGGAACGCATATAAGATGATTCAGCGCCACCCCTTCTTGCCACCATGCTGCAAGTAACGTACAAATGTGCCCATGAGACGTGCGATTTTATTGGTAGCTTTTGGCGCAAGCAGCGCTCAGGGACAAAATGCCCTCAAAGGGTTTGACGCTCTGGTGCGCCAGCATTACCCTGGAATTCCCGTGCGTTGGGCCTATACCTCTCTTTTGTTGCGCGAACGCCTGGCCCAGGCCCGGCAGAAGAGCGATTCTGTCCGTAAAGCTTTGCAACGTCTTTCTTTCGAGCGTTTTACGCACATTGCGGTACAGCCCTTGCAGACCATTCCGGGGCGTGAGCATGGCGAAGTGTGCGCGGCGGTGGATGAGGCCATGTCCAATGACAACCTCTGCTGCCGCGTAGGGGTGCCCCTGCTGTCCACAGAAGAAGACCTGCATGCGACGACGCAGGCCATTTTGCGTCATTTGCCCCCTGACCGGGCAGCCGGAGAAGACGTGGTCTTTATGGGCCACGGAGCTGAACATCAGGCTGTGTCCCGTTATGCCGACTTGGCGCAGGCCGTGTATGCGCTTGACCCGCACGTGCATGTGGGGGCCATGAACGGCGCTGTGCTGCTTGATGATATTTTGCCCCGTCTTACGTCTGAGCGCGTATGGCTCATGCCTTTGCTTTCCGTTGTGGGCAATCATGCCCTCAAGGATATGGCAGGCCAGGGCGGCATGTCCTGGCGCGGCAGGGTTGAGGCATTGGGGCACCAGTGTGTTCCCGTGTTGAAAGGTACGGCGGAATACGCCGGTTTTGCTGAAATATGGTTGCGGCATCTGGATTATGCCGCCCAATCCTGTTTCGAATTTGCATGAGGTGATGTATGCGTGGAATGTTGATAACTGTGCTGCTTTTGGGCCTGATGCTTTCCGGTTGCGGGGCCGCCAGCAGCAACGGCGGCTCCAAAGCCGCCGTGAACCTGTCGTCCTCGGTGCAGAACGGCAATGCCAACCAGTATAATCCCTATATGCACCAGAATACGCCCAATCTTCGCGAGGCTACGTCTGAGAGTGCGGACATGCTCAAAAAACTGGGTGGCGCTGTGCCGACCATTGAAGGCGAGGCGGGCCATCGTCCCCAGTGGAAGTGCGAAATATATCCTGTGTTTTTTGGCACTGCCACTGCGCCGCATGAAATTCTTGTGCTGCTCGATTTTGCCGCGCCCCAGAGCGAAAAGGTCTGGCAGGCCGTGGTGGAGGCCAGCCGCTCGCTTTCCCCCCAACAGTGTAAGATTGTCGTTTTCGCCAACAGTAAGGAATACTATGGCACAGACCTAATGGGACTTGGCATCTGGATCAGCCATTCCCGTCCCGGTCAGGCAATGCCGTATCTGACCTACGCCCTCGGCCAGTGGAACAAGGTCAAGGCCGACCAGAAAAGTACCCGTGGCAAGGCTGTGCCTTTCCAGAACGAATATGACGCCACAGTCAAAAACACGGACTACCCCATTCACTATTCCTATTTTTCACATTTGCGCCCGCCCGTGCCTGCCAGTCAGGAATTGAGCGTGGCCAAGTACTGCTATGACGCCGGCAACGTAAACCTGTATCAGGCCGAGCAGATCAGCAAGTACTACGGAATCAAGGCCCTGCCTGCCGTTGTTGTGGATGGGCAGCACCTTTCTTCCGTCTCTGCGGGCAGCATTCTTAAAGCTTTGCAGTAAGAACGTAAAAAATCACCGCCGCGCCTTGCACCGGTTTTACGACAGGTCATTACGGCAAGACCTCATGTATAAAAAGCCCGCTCGTGAGAGCGGGCTTTTTATGATGCTGATGGCCAGTTCACAGCCTGAAAAATTCCAGTGGTGGTGCTGCGGGAATCATGCGGGCTGCTGCAAGCTTGTCGTAAAAAAGCTTCAGGCCGCGCTGCTCTTCTTCACCGAGGCTGTAGACAAGCCCATTGCTGTAGTAGAAGGCCAGTTCGTCCCTGCTCAGCGGGCAACCGTGACCTGTAAGATCTAGTATCACGTCCATATGGGCCAGGCCCCAGTCCCGCCCCTGACGCAGGAGTTCTCCCGGATCAGTGGCGAAAAGGCCTGCGTCGGCGGCAGCCCTGCTTACCACCCAGAGGCCGAAAATAAAGGGCAGTCCTGTCCAGTCGCGCCATGCTTCAGCCATATCAAGACGGTAGGGGTAGTCGGCATGGTTGCGAAGGCGCAGAGCTTCATCACCTATGGCCAAAAAGGCTGCTGGCGGATTGTCGCCGCGCAAAGCGGGCGTGACCTGGCCTGTGCTGTAGGTGACGTTGAGTTTATAGCGGTCTAGCATGAGCAGGCGCAGCAAGGCCACAGAGGTATGCGTTTCGCCGCTGATCAGAATTTCCTGCCCGTCCAGTTGGTCCAGGGGGACGCGCGAAAGCAGAAGAACGCTCATGACCGGGCCGCGTGAACCTATGGAGAGATCCTCCACGAGGTAATAGCGTTCCGGTCGGCAGGCATATTCAAAGCAGGATGTAGACGACACATGCAGTTCGCCACGGGCCATCATGTTGTTGAGCAGGGCGGGCGGGCCTGACACCATCTCAAAGTCGTGGGGCAGGATGCCCGCTTCAAGCGGATGATAGACGGGAAGAACGTTAAGATAGCCGATACGGCCCATGCGCAGCGTAGGCCGCTGTTTGGGACTGGTCATGACGACAACCTTGTTGCAGGGTGGGCGTTGTTTGCCTGAGCAAAAAGGGGGGAAGCCCCTTTGACAAAATGCACTGTTAAGGAAGCACTGATTAAAGAACCTCCTGGAAACGCGCAGTTATTTTGTTTGGCAAGGCGCGATCATTTTTTGAAGCAGGAGTGGACTTTTCCGTCCTCGACTGTTTCAAAAAAAGTGAAGCAACACCGCCAAGCGAAATAAATCAGCGTTTCCCTAAAGAACGCACCCGGATGAAAGGCCTGTCTGGCGTTTCGTCCGGGCGCGCCTTTATGAGTCTCTTATACCGAAGGCTGAGGGTCCACGGGCCTGTAGTCCATGGTGCGCTGTATCGGCGTAAACCCGGCAGCGCGGATAACCTTGTGGATGTCGGCCCGGCTCATCTGAAAAGACACTCCGGCCGCAGCCACGACATTTTCTTCGATCATCAGCGAGCCGAAATCGTTGGCGCCGTAGAAAAGGGCCAGCTGGGCAACGTGTGGCCCCATGGTCACCCACGATGCCTGAATGTTGACGATGTTATCAAGCACCAGGCGTGAGACGGCCAGCAGGCGCAAATAGGCGGGCGCGGGCAGGGGATCAACCTGAATGCGCGTATGCGCAGGCTGGAAAGTCCAGGGGATAAAGGCCGTGAATCCCTGTGTTCTGTCCTGTACTTCACGCACGGCAAAAAGGTGATCAAGCCGGTGGGCCGGGGATTCTTCGTGTCCGAACATCATGGTGGCCGTGGTGCGCAGGCCCAGCTTGTGGGCTTCTTCCATAACGCTAAGCCACTGTTCTGCGGTACATTTATTGGGCGAAACCTGGGCCCGGACGCCGGTATGCAGGATTTCAGCCCCGCCGCCGGGCAGGGAGTGCAGCCCGGCGTCTTTCAGGCGGCGCAGCACTTCCGTCACGGAAAGATTGAATTTTTCGGCCCAAAAGAAGATTTCCGGCGGCGAAAAGGCGTGAATGTGCAGTTGCGGCCAGGTCTGCCGCAGCCAGCGCAAAAGGTCTTCATACCATTCAAGGGGCAGGTCAGGGTGATGCCCCCCCTGAAGGAGAATCTGCGTTCCGCCGAGGGCCAGGGTTTCTTCCACCTTTTGGGCCATTTCTTCCCGGCTGATGACGTAGCCGTCTTCATGATCCGGCGCGCGGAAAAAGGCGCAGAACCGGCAGGCACAGACGCACACGTTGGAATAGTTGATGTTGCGGTCGCCCACGTAGGTGACAACGGGTTCGGGGTGCATGCGCATGCGCATGCCGTGCGCCAGTTGCGCCAGCGTATGGAGGCTGGCCTTGTAGTACAGGGCTTCAGCGGCGGTGCGGTCAAGCCGCTGGCCGCTGGCTGCCAACGCCGCTGCCTCGCGAACATCGGCAAATGCCGGACTTTCTTCCTCAAAGGGGCTGTGTGCGGGGGTAAAGGTGCTCACTGGCGCGCCTCCGGGCTGTCTGTATCATTCATGATGTTGAACGTGGCGTTGCGGCGCACGGGGGTAAAGCCGGAAGAGCGTATGGAATGCTCCAGTTCGTCAATGGTCATGCCCTGGGCAGACTGGGCCCCGGCCATATGGCCGATGCGCTCTTCAATGATTGTGCCGTCCAGATCGTCCGCGCCGTACCAGAGGGCCACAGGAGCCAGCTTGGGCCCCATCATTATCCAATAGGCCTTGAGGTGGGGGATATTGTCCAGCATAAGGCGCGAAACAGCCACGGTGCGCAGTTGATCAAGACCACGCTGCGGGCCGACCTTGTCTTCAGGCAGCTTGAGAAGGCTGTTGGCCGTCAGGAAGGGCAGGGGGATAAAGCAGGTGAATCCTCCGCTTTTGTCCTGCTGCTCGCGTAGACGGCAAAGATGGTCGACGCGGTGTTCATAGGTCTCAAGGTGTCCAAAAAGCATGGTGCAGTTGGTCTTGATGCCCAGGCTGTGCGCTTCGCCAGAAATGCGCAGCCATGCGGCGGCGTCCGCCTTGTGCGGGCAGATTTGGGGGCGCAGTTCTTCATCAAAAATTTCCGCGCCGCCGCCGGGCATCATGACCAGGCCCGCGGCTTGCAGTCTGCGCAGCACTTCAAGGGAACTGATGCCCTCAAGGCGCGAGAAATGTTCGATTTCTACGGCGGTAAAAGCTTTTACCGGCAGATTTGGATTAAAGGCCCGCACAGCGCGTATCATGTCCTCAAACCAGGACAGGGGGCGCGTGGGATGGCAACCACCCACAATATGGAGCTCGTCCAGTTGCAGGGGGGTGGCGTCGGCAGCACGCAGGCGGGCCATTACATCGTCAAGGCTCATGGCGAACGCGCCGGGGTCGCTTTCGGCATCGCGCCGGAAGGCGCAGAAGGTACAGCCGTTGACGCAAACATTGGTGTAGTTGATCTGCCTGTTTACCACATAAAAAGCTTTGTGCCCGTGCAGGCGGCAGCGCACGTGCAGGGCAAGGGCTCCCACGGCGGTAATGTCGGGGCAGCGGAACAAGGCAAGACCGTCGTCAAAGCTCAGCCGTTGCCCGGCAAGCACTTTTTCATGGATGGACGAAAGGCCCAGTGCGGCGTAGTATGCAGCGTCTAACATGATGAAATCCTGTAGGTGGAGTGGGCCGAAATGGCCGCAAGCAGAGTAGGCCGCCCGCAGCACGCTGTCAATCCGAGGAAACAATGTCTTCAGTTTTGCCGCAAACGACGTTTCAGAGCCTGAGGTTCGGACTTTCACCCTGCCCCAACGACACGTATATTTTTCACGCCCTGCTGCACGGCATCGTGCCCGCGCCAGCGGCTCTGCGCCCACACATGGCGGACGTTGAAGAACTGAACACGCTGGCCCAGAAAGGCCAGCTTGAGGTTACCAAGCTTTCACTCGGCGTGGTAGCGGAGGTTATGGACAGTTACGCGCTTTTGTCATCAGGGGCGGCCCTGGGCTGGGGTTGCGGCCCCCTTGTGGTTGCACGCAAAGGACTGACGCCGAACGACTGGAAAAACGCCACAGTGGCCGTGCCAGGGCTGCTGACCACCGCCAATCTTTTGCTTACCCTGCACGGCGGTTTTCAGGGGCCCAGGCAGGAAATGCTGTTCAGCGACGTCATGCCCGCCGTGGCCAGAGGCGAGGCCGATCTGGGGCTTGTCATCCACGAGGGCCGATTCACGTATGAAAAACTTGGCCTGACCAAGGTGCTTGATCTTGGCCAATGGTGGGAAGGCGAGTTTCATCTCCCCCTGCCCCTGGGAGCCATCGCCGTGCGGCGTGATATGCCTTTGCCCCTGGCCCGTCGGGTGCAGAGCGCCATTACGGCCAGTCTGGCCTATGCCAACGCGCATCCTGACACGTCGCGCGACTACATCAGATCCCACGCCCAGGAAATGGACGAAAGCGTCACACACGCGCACATCAAGACATTTGTGACGGATTTCAGCCTTGACCTTGGTGCTTCAGGCCGGACAGCCATTGAGCATCTTGTGGGTCGCGCTGCGGATATGGTGGGCAAAAAACTGCCTGCAGAGGGATTGTTTTTGCGATAAACTGCGCCAAAGCGCAACGCTGCCGCAACATATTTTCAGTATTCTGGCGGTCGCAGCGACACCGGATGGCCGAGATTTTGGGCCACTGGTTTGAGCAGCGTTAATGCTGCTTGCACTTCTGCTGTGCGCCGCCATGGATCACCTTCAACCCCCCCAGACTTATGCTTCATAAATATTTTTCTTTTTCCGAAGCCCGGCGGTTTTACTCCATTGGTCTGCCGATTTTTATTGCCCAGCTTTCACAGACGGGCATGACCTTTGCCGATACCGCCATTGCGGGTCAGTACAGCGCGGAACACATGGCGGCTGTGGCCGTTGGCAGCAGCGTATGGGTACCCGTTATGCTGCTCGGCATTGGCTGCCTGCTGGCTCTTCCCCCCTTGAGCGCCCAGATGGTGGGTTCTGGCAGGCCGGAAAAAGCGGCGCACCTTCTGCGTCAGGGCTTGTGGCTGACCCTGGGCCTGAGCGTTGTGCTCATGAGCTTTTTTTATGTGGCTTCGTGGCGGATGGAATCTTTCGGGCTGACCCCGGAAATGGCGAGGATTTCAGGCGGTTTTTTGCGCGCCATCATGTGGGGACTGCCCGGTTTCATGCTTTTTGTAAATCTGCGCAGCTTTCTTGAAGGATTTGCGCGCACACGGCCTGCCATGATCATTGGGCTTGTGGGACTGACCATCAACGTACCCTGCAACGTCATATTTGTGTACGGCAAATTCGGTATGCCGGAACTGGGGGGCGTTGGCTGCGGCGTGGCTACGGCCATCAGCTTCTGGGTCATGGCCTTGTGTATGCTTTTTTATGTCTGGCGGGATTCGTGCAATACCCATTTGCGGCCGCTTTTTTCCCCTCTCTGGCGCAAGAGCGCTTCAACCGGGGACGGGAGCGACGGGGTGGGCAACATGCCGCGCTTTGACGGCGCGCTGGTCTGGAGGATTCTGCGCATTGGCACGCCCGGCGCGCTGGCCCTGTTTTTTGAGGTCTCGCTTTTCGCACTCAGCGCCATACTGCTGGCTCCGCTGGGCACAGTGATGGTGGCCGGGCATCAGATTGCGCTCAATTTTGGTTCTCTGACCTTTATGGTGCCCCTGTCCCTTTGCATGACCGTCACCATTCGCGTCGGACGCTGCCTGGGAGCGCAGCAGATCGAGCGGGCCAGACTGGTGGCGCGTACCGGCCTTATTCTCAGTGTGGTTTTTGCCCTTATGATCGCCATCTTCACCGTGCTGTTCCGTCATGGCATCGTGCGCATATACACGGACAATCCGGAGGTTACGGCGCTTGCCGTGCATTTGCTGCTCTTTCAGGCGGCGTATCAGGTGGTGGACGGGCTTCAGGTCACGGGCATAGGCGTTTTGCGCGGCTATAACGACACGCGGATTATTTCCGCCATCTGCTTTATAGCGTACTGGGTCATTGGACTGCCATTGGGCTTTGTGCTGGCCCGCACCAATGTGCTGACGCCGCTTATGGGCGCACAGGGCTTCTGGATAGCCTACATTGTGGCCCTTGGCTTTGGAGCGCTGTGTTATCTTTTGCGGGTACGTTTTCTGCACGGCCTTGCGCCCGAAGCCGTACTCCTGCGGGTGCGCAGGTAGCGCTGTGGTTATTCTTTGCGGCGGCGGGCCATTTTCCAGGTATACTTCATCACGGACAGCAGATCGGTAAGCTTGTGTGCGTCGTCATCTGCGGCCAGGGGTTCAAGGAGGGGCGCATTGCCATCCGTCCGCGGTGCGCCGGAGGCAGATTCCTGGGCGGCATGCTCCTGGACGAACGACGTTTGCGGAAAGTCTGTCGAATCCTGTCCCCATAACAGGACAGGCAGGATTTCTGCATCGTTGTCGCTGGTTTGCCTTTTGGACGCGCCGGGGTTGTCCGTTTGGGAGCGCGCTGACGTTGCGGCCCCCTGGCTGCTGTCTGCGCTCCGGGGCGGCTTGCCGTCTGTCTGGCTGGCGCTTTGACCTGTTGCGGACGATTGACGTGAAGCGGCGGCATTGGGCGAATCTTCGGCCTGTTCCGTATTTTCGCGTTGGCGGGCGGCCTGACGGGCTGCCAGCCATTGATTTTCAACCGCTTCCTGACGTTTTCTTTCTTCCTGCTGCCGCGCGAGATTGGCCAGCGTCGAACGTATGCCCTCGGTCAACGGCCCGGCCGCCATGCCTAAGGTACGGCCAAGACTGGCTTCGAGCTCGGCCAGCATATGTTGCGGCTCATCGGTGCTGAGGCAGGTCTGGGCTATGCGCTCGGTCAATTGACGCCGTGGGGTCACATCATGCCCTTGCGAGAGCACCTCGGCGGCCTCGTCGTACTGCCCCTGGCGCATCATCTGAAAAGCTTCGGACAGAAAAGGACTTTTGGCGTCCGGGTCTTCCCGGAGCAGCCCGACGTATACGGTGCGCGCCTGGTGCCAGTGACGGGCACGCACAAAGGTTGTGGCCGCCAATCCGAGATAATGGCGATACTGCGCCATGTCGCCCTTGCCCTTCCAGGCAACGGCCATCCCAAGTTCCGCATGCCCCTGAATGACCGCCCCCCTCAGGGCGCGCTGAAAGGCGTTTATGGCGTTATTCCACTGGCGCTGCTGCAGACATTGCATACCCACACGAAAATAGTCCTCGGGCTGACGCACGGGCTTGAGCAGGATGCCGTAGGTGGCAAGCGCCTGATCAAAAGATTTGGTGTCGGTATAGCGTTGGGCGTCCTGAAGCTGTTGCAAGCTTGGGCGTGAGGCCGTCAGGGAGTCCAGATGCGCCTTGAGAACGTTGATGGAATAGGGGCGCGCCAGCAAGGCGCTGGCGCCGCAGCCCAGCGTTTTGAGTTGCTCGACCTCGCTGTCGTTGGGCAGGATGAGCAGAATCGGCAAATCGAGAAGCAGGGGATGCAGGCGCAGTATGGCGCAGAACTGCTCGCCGTCCATATCAGCCAGTTTTTGCGAACAGACGACCACGTCGGGCATAAAGAGGGCCTGAGCCTGGTCAAGGGCCGCCAGCATGCGGGCAGCGTCGATGCCGGACGTCATGCTTTCCACCCGGCTGGCTCCGACGTCACGCAGAGCGCGCCGGTCAAGACTAGCCAGCGAATCGCTTTCGCTAAGAAGAAGAATGTTCAGAGCGGCTGGCCAGGTCATGTACATCCTCAAGGGGCAAGGGGGGCGGGAACTGTCCTAGGGCGGGGAGATTTGCGTGGGGCATTGCTGCCTTCAGTCACGATTCTATAGTGACGCGGCCCCGTAGGCAAGCGAATCAGCGGGCAAAGGGAATGATCCTGGCGTGGCGTACAATGGCGCTGTCCTGGTATTCAGCCTCTTGTCTGACGCCGGGGTAGCCAGCATGGCAGTAAGGGCAGTGCAGGGCCTTTTGCCAGCGCTCAAGCCGGATGAGCCCTCCCTCGCTTTCATAGCAGCGCGGGCAGAAGGGCCCCTGCCGCACATCATTGGTAGTCAGCCAGTAGAATCCGTCTTCGACATGCAGGTTTTCAGCAAAAAAAGCTATATCTTCCAGCGTCTTCAGACGAACTTTAAGCATGCTCAGCTCATCGCGAAGGGCTATACAGCGGGATTGCACCTCCATGAGCAGGTGTCGGGCCTTGGCGTGCTGACCTGAAGCAAAAAGGTCATTGATTTTTTTGAAAAGGCTATAGTCCAGCATGTTATTTCCCTGTTATGCGAATCTATTCGGAACAGGAGAAAAAAGCTTTAGGCCGGGTTTGGGAGGTGTTTTCGTCAGTTATGCGTGAATTGGCTGCGGGTTAGCACAATTTCAACTGTCTGGAAATTTTTTGGAGTTTGCGGGCGTGCCCGTCACATTTTACGCCGCGATACAGGCTCAAGCGAACGCAGCATTTCACGAAACCTTCGGTCTTCTTCCGGATCAATGCCATCCGGCAGGGCCGTGCCACGCAGCAACTGGCTGTGCAGCATGTCGGCCTCCTTGCGGGCGCCCGCTTTGCGCACCATGTCGGTAGCCGCGTCCGGCACAGGAGACAACACTTCTTCGTTGAGGCGTTGTTCGGCTTTTTCCTGAGCTTCGGCAGCCCTGCGCAAAACCTCCTCATTCACCATGATGGGGGCTTCGGCCCGCATGGCCAGGGCAATGGCGTCAGAAGGGCGACAGTCAACGCGCACGCGCCCGTCCGGCCCTTGAATCACCAGCAGGGCAAAAAAGACGCCGTCCTTGAGGTCGGTGATTTCCACACGGGTCAAAGAAGCCTTGAGCGCCCTGAGCGTCATAAGCAAAAGGTCATGGGTCAGCGGCCGGGGCAGATTTTCCTTGTTGAGTACAAGAGAAACGGCCATGGCCTCCATGGCGCCAACCCAGACGGGCAGGATGGTTTCCCCGTCCACTTCCCGCAACATTACTATGGGGGTCTTGGTCTGCGGATCAATGGTCAGGCCGAAGACGTTCATCTCTACCATGGCTCCCCCGTGCGCACGGCCATCAGGCTGTGCTTTTTCGCTTCGGTAACGGTTACCTGCACAAGGCGGCCTGTGTGGTCGATTCCGGCGGGCAGCGGCACATGAACGGGCACGCCGTAGGGGTCTCGCCCCTGCCAGCTGGGCTCTTGCCCTTCACTGGTCTTGGGACTTGGCCCTTCAAGCAGCAGTGTGCTTTGCGCCTGCCCGTCCAGGCGGCCAACGAGCCAGCGGGCCCCCAGTTCGTCCTGAAGCGCCTGGAGGCGCATCAAACGGTCCTGAGCCACTTCTGCGGGTATTTTGTCGGGAAAAAGCGCGGCTCTTGCGCCGGGCCTGTCCGAATAAATGAACGAGAAGCTGGACATGAAGTCACAGGCGCGCATCATGTCGAGGGTTGCCTGAAAATCGTCCTCAGTTTCACCGGGAAAGCCCACAATAAGGTCTGTGGACAGCGCGATATCCGGCCGTGCGGCGCGCAGGGCTTCCACCAATTGCAAAAAGGTTGTGCTGTCATAGCGGCGGCGCATGCTCTTGAGTATTGCGTCGGAGCCAGCCTGAAGCGGCAGGTGCAGGCGCGGGCACAGTTGCGGCAGTTCGGCAAAGGCTGCGATGTCCTCGGGGCCCATGTCTTTGGGATGCGGGGTCACATAGCGCAGGCGCTCAAGCCCAGGAAGGGCGGCAATCTGCCGCAGCAGTTGGGCAAAGCTTGTGCCGTCGCCGCTTTTGTCCTGGCCGAAGGCGTTGACGTTCTGCCCAAGCAGGCTGATCTCGCGTGCCCCTTTGTCAAGAACGGCTTGGCATTCTTCAAGAATGGCCGTTGAGGAGCGCGATTTTTGACGTCCCCTCGTGAAGGGCACGATGCAGTAGGCGCAGAAGTTGTCGCAGCCCTGCATGATGTTAATATAGGCCACAGGGTCGGACGGGCCCTCGGCTGTTTCCGGCCCGGCCTCGCGTTCTGCATAGTGGCTTGTGAAGTCCAGCAGTGAAAGCTTCAGCCCCGGTTCTTCAAGAAGGCGTTCAATGGCCGCAGGAGCGCCGCTGATGCCATCGCTGCCAGCCACGAGGCGCACCTGGCTTTCTTTGGTGAAAAAGGCTTCGCCCAGTTGCTGCGCCACGCAGCCCGCAACGCCCACCAGAACATCCGGGTTGCCGCCCGTGACCTGACGGATGCGCCCAAGAGCGCTCATGACCTTTTGTTCCGGCTTTTCCCGCACGGAACACGTGTTGACCACGACCACCTGGGCTTCTTCCAGCGGGGCTTCCATAAAGCCCCGAGCGGTAAGGGCACGGCCCAGCCATTGGGAGTCGTGCACGTTCATCTGACAACCGAATGTCATGATATGATAGGTTCTTTCAGTCATGGCGGCTATTGTTCGATGTCCAGATCAGCCTCGTACATGCCGGTAGTGCCTTCTTCTTCAAGGGCAGCCACGCGATCTTCGAGCCAGTCAAGCACGGCGCGTGCGGTATGGTAGTTGAGCAGCACTCGGCTGTGTATGCAGCGGGTGACTTCACGCAGGTCGTCTTCGCCAGGAATCATTTCATGTCCGATGGAGCCGTCAGGGGCCACAAGCTGCTCGGAAAATGCGGGCAGTGAATCACTCTCATGGTAGAAATTCATTTCTATCTCACCCTGAGGGTTGATTCCTCCCCATACGCCATGGGCAGTCTGAAGACGGGCCTCTTTGTCCATATTATATTTATAGCGGATTTTAGCCGGATGTGCGTTGGGTTTGTTCATGCGCCTTCCTTTCATTTCGTGTACGTATGGTGCAATGGCATATGATAAAAAAGCGGCTCTGCCAAGTAAAGCCGCTTCACGGCCCACGGGGGGCAGCCCGTAGTGCGCGCTAAATGAGAAGGCAGCGGGCAGGCTGACCCCCGTGAAAAAGTGATCAGAAAATACTGTCGCCAGACGTGGCGGTGATCGGACGCAAGGCGTTTTTCATGCCAATATGCCCTACTGACAGCGCGGGCAGGCGCTCGGTGTGGCGGTGAACTGCGGTTTGTCTGCACGGTTTGTCTGCACGGTTTGTTTGCACGGCTTTTCTGCCCAGTTTCGCTCCCATGCGGGCGAGTTGCGCCCTTTGCGATGCGTATTTTTAAAGGTAATCTGCTCGATTTGTGCGACTGGCCCTTGACGATGCCCGCCCCTTGGTTAAACTATCCTCTCAAGAACAAGCGTCCGGCCGCAGGGCTGAAACCCGTTTGAGCGACGGCACGTGGTCGTGTTTTCATTCATTGAAGGAGCGTATGTGAGCGAGGCAAGCAGTGCAGGCGTAAAGGAACATGCCATCCAGCCCTATTTTGACATGGAAGGTTTTTTGGTCATGAGCCAGGAAACCCGTCTGGGGGGAGCAGTTTTTGAACGTCTGGTTGAATTGTGGGGGAAGTGGCTGTCGCAACTCAAAGTGCGCGAAATAACCACGGGCAAAATTTCCTATCTGGCGGTATGGCTGCCGGAAGAAGTGGAGCTTGAAGTGGATGAGGCATGGGGAAAATCCGCCTCTGACGGTTTTATGATCAATAATCTTGCCCAGTTCATGTGCATGAGCGCCGTGCAGATGCTGCTTCCGCAAGTGGAGGACGCCGGCTGTGCGCCCTCACCCAGGCCAACTGAGGCCTTGCGTGCCGTGTTAAGCGAATTGGGGCTTGAATACAGGCCCGGCGCATCTGTCCTGTCCCGCCGCTATGCGGTTGTGACGCACTTTCCATTCCGTGGGGGGTGTGAAATCTGTCATCTTCAGGATCAATGCCCCAAAGGGCAGGGTCAGGCTGAAAGTTCCAGCATCCTTTTGCCGGGCCATGAGCGCGGTGCGGATGAAGAAAAGCCCCAGTAGGGGACTTTCATTGGGCGCTGCCTCGAAAGGTCGCGCCCAATGTTTTTTTCAGCGTCCTTCCATGACGAGAGTGCGCGTGGCGCCGGAAGGGGTGCGCACCACCAGCTCCACAGTGCGCGCATTGCGTGTTACGCTTTCAACCAGACACGTTTCAACGGAGTCGGAATCGTAGTTGCGAACATCCACCGTATCACCTTGAAAAGGCACACGGTCGGGGGTTATTTCCACAAGGTCAGCGGAGTCCGCGTCAAATCCATCCCAAGCCCGGGCAACCGGGGGGGCGCATAGGGCTAAACTCAGGATGCCCGCGAGGGCCGCTCCCATAAGCAGGTGTTTCATGCAGGCAGATGTAAATCCATTTTCGCTTCTTGGCAACAGGGATGACGCTACTGTGACGAACGGCGGGCAGGAAAACGGCCATCTTTGCCGCGACAGGTGCAGTCTTTCGCCACTTGTGGACAACCACGGACGCACGGTGCGCTACCTGCGGCTTTCCATCACAGATCGGTGCAATCTGCGCTGTATTTACTGCTGTAGCAATGCCCGTCAGACCTATATTCCGCACCCGCAGGTGCTGCGGTATGAAGAAATGGCCCGTATGGTGTCCATCATGGCCGCCATGGGTGTGGTCAAGGTTCGCCTGACGGGAGGCGAGCCTTTTGCACGTAAAGGCAGCGATGAATTTTTGCATATGCTGCACAAGCGCTTCCCCACCATGGATCTGCGGATTACAACCAACGGAACCTTGCTGGAACCCCATATCCCCCTGTTAAGGCAGATCGGCGTAAAAGCCGTCAACATGTCGCTGGACAGTTTTGACCGGCAAACGTTTGCACACGTCACCGGGCGCGATATGTTGCCTGCGGTGCTGGCCTCTCTGGATAAATTGCTGGAGGCGGGAATCAAGGTTAAAATCAACGCGGTTGCCATGCGTGGCATAAATGATCGGCAAATGGACGATTTTATTCATGCCGCCCGGACCATGCCCATTGATCTGCGTTTTATAGAATTCATGCCCATGGGCAGTGGAACCTTGTGGAATGAAAATACCTTCTGGCCTGCCGCACAGATTCGTGCAGAAGCTGAAACCCGCGCCCGGCTTGTGCCCTCGCATGACGATACGGGCGAGGCCGGGCCAGCACGCATGTTTGCCATTGAGGGCGGCCTGGGGCGACTGGGCTTCATCACTGCGGTGAGCTGTCATTTCTGTGGCTCATGTAACCGCCTGCGGCTGACCAGCGACGGCAACCTGCGAACATGCCTCTTTGATGACAGGGAATACGGCTTGCGCGATATGTTGCGCGATGCAAGCGTAAGCGACGCCCAGATCGGACAATTTGTGCGTGAGGCATGCGCGGAAAAACCCATTGGCGCGGAGTTGCTGGCCAGCAGAACCAAGGGAGCCGTGGCTGACAAGCAGATGGTGGGCATAGGCGGCTAAAAAAAACGCTGCCAGCGTATTTGAAAACTCGGACTGTTCCGTATATACTTAGTCTAGAAAAGATGCCGGGCAGTCCTTCTTTACCAATGCTGATTGATTTTGTGCCCGAACTGCCGCGTGACCGCCTTGCGTAAGGTTTTGCGCGGCTCAAATACATGAGGCCAAGTCGGACGCGGCAGGCCGCCCGGCTTTCACGGCGTATATTTTACGGCAGTGCTCCAGAGCTATCTTTTGAAATTGCTCTGGCAGCAGGAGCGGCAGGCGCTCGCAGGCGATATAGGTGCGGCGCGCCCGGCTGTTATGCGCCGGGGCGAGCGTGTCGAAAACGCTGAGAATGGAATTTTCACCGTTGATCTGCTCCAAAGCTGGCGGCAGTACGCACTCCGCGTCGTCAGCAGCACTTTCTGATATGCAAGGGAATTCATGATCGCCTATCTTGAAGGCCGCCTGGCCGAAATATGGGGCAATGCCTGCCTGCTCGTCACCGAAAGCGGCGTGGGCTATGAAGTGGCCTTGCCCGCCCACACATTGTCGGCCTTGCCGGGCAGGGGCGAGCATCTTGCCCTGTATACAAGCCTTGCCGTGCGTGAAGACGCGCTGGAGCTCTTTGGCTTTGCCACCTTTGAAGAACGCCAGACATTTGAAGTGCTGGTTTCCATTTCAAAAGTGGGCGCTCGTACGGCCTTGTCCATTCTTTCCATTTACAGACCCGATGATCTGCGTCGCATCGTGTTTGAAGAAGATGTGATGGCGCTCACCCGCGTGTCGGGAATAGGCAAGAAAACCGCGCAGCATGTTTTTTTGGAACTCAAGTACAAGCTCAAGGTTGACGATGCGCCGCAGACCGCAGTTCTGGCTGCGACTGGCCAACGGCCGGGGTCGGTGTTCCGTGATGTGCTTGATGGCCTGGCCAACCTGGGCTACGCCGAGGACGAATGCGCCCCCATGGTCAAAAAACTCTTGCTCGAAGAGCCGGATCTTGATGTGACCGGCGCGCTCAGAGCCGCGCTGAAGACGCTGGCCAGAGGGAGATCCTGATGGCGGATTTTTGTGAGCCGGAGTGCGCTGTCAATATTGATGAAAGCGTGCGCCCGCACAGTTTGGAAGACTTCATCGGCCAGGACGATCTGCGGGCCAATCTGCGTGTATTTCTTGATGCCGCCCGCGAACGCGGCAAGGCTCTTGACCATACGCTTTTTTATGGCAACCCTGGCCTTGGCAAGACGACTCTGGCCCAGATCATGGCCGCCGAGCTTGGCGTCAATCTGGTCTGCACGTCTGGCCCGGTGCTGGAACGCAGCGGGGATCTGGCCGCCATTCTTACCAATCTGAATCGCCACGACATACTTTTTGTGGATGAAATCCACCGCATGCCCATTGCGGTGGAAGAAGTTCTTTACCCTGCCATGGAAGATTTCAAGCTCGACCTTGTCATAGGGCAGGGCCCGGCGGCCCGAACGGTTAAAATCGACCTTGAGCCCTTCACACTGGCCGGGGCCACCACCCGCATGGGGCTGATCTCTTCTCCACTGCGTGACCGCTTTGGCATTGTGGCCAGGCTTGAATACTACAGCCCTGCTGATCTTGCCCGTGTAGTGCAGCGCACTGCCCGTATTCTGGGCGTATCCATTACGCCGGAAGGGGCGGATGAAATTGGCCGCCGTTCGCGTGGCACGCCGCGTATTGCCAACCGGCTGTTGCGCCGGGTGCGCGATTTCGCGTTGGTGCATGGCAATGGACAGGTAACAGGGCATGAAGCATCGGCGGCGCTCAAGCGGATGGATGTGGATGAGCACGGCCTGGACCAGATGGACCGCAAGCTTCTTGAAGTGCTTATCAAACACTATGACGGCGGCCCTGTGGGCATAAAAACCCTGGCGGTGGCATGCTCGGAAGAAGTGCGTACAATTGAAGATATTTACGAACCATATCTTATCCAATGCGGGTTTCTTAAACGTACTCCGCGAGGCCGTATGGCCACTGCGCGCGCCTATACACACTTAAAGCTTCTGCTTTCCTGAGGTGGGTCTTCACGGCGGTTGTGAAGGGCTTCCTGCCATGCGCAGACTTGTTGGCTGAGCTTTTTTGGGAAAAAATCTGCCTGTCTGTTCCAAGTAAGGTGAAAAAATCATGCGTCTTGAGGTAGTTGAAGGGGAGTTTACTGTCAGCAAGGTGTCCGGCATGCATGAGGTAAACCTTGCTGCTCCCTGGCTTTTTATTGGCAGAACCGATGCCGAAACTTCCGTAGTATGTCTGTCTGCTCATGCCCCGGTGCACTGTCTTGCACGCGAAGACGGCTGGCGCGCTTTTCGGGTGGCAGGACAAATGGACTTCGGCCTGACGGGCGTGCTGGCGGGTTTGGCCACGGTACTGGCTCGGGCGTCTGTCAGCATCTTCGCGCTTTCCACGTTTGACACAGATTATATTCTGGTTAAAAAGGAAAATCTGTCCAAAGCCCTTGAGGCCCTTGCATCGGCCGGGCACGAGGTGGAATGGTTGGGCTGACTGTGGGGCTTGGCTGCTCTGTTGATCCACGCCGCGATGCTCAGCAACGGGGTGCTGTAAGTTTTTGGAATGTGTATTCGCAAAGCTCATTTTATTAATTAGCAAGAGTACTGTTCATAAAGAAGGGCACTGCCGCGTAAGCAGTGCCCTTCGTGTGTTTGATATTTTTCGATCCGATTACCTTTGAAATGCTCCGCATTTTACTTTGTCATTCTGCCGAAACTTGCGATGTTCAGCTGAATTCACGACACGTTGCGGTTCGCCGTACTCTCGCGCAGCGCTATTTGCTGTCGGTTTTTCCAGCACGGGCGGCGTTCAGCACTGCCATGAGCGCCACGCCCACGTCAGCGAACACAGCCTCCCACAGGCCCGAAAGCCCAAAGATGCCAAGCCCCATAAAGACACTTTTGATGCCAAGAGCCATGGCGATATTTTGCCACACAATAGTTCTGGTGCGACGGGCAATGCGGAGCAGTTCCGGCAACTTGGCGGGGTTGTCGTCCAAAATGACAACATCGGCGGTTTCAATGGCGGCTTCGGCTCCCAGGCCGCCCATGGCCACGCCGACGCCAGCCGTAGCCAGTACCGGCGCATCGTTGATGCCGTCTCCCACAAAGAGTGTGCTCTTGACGGGGCCAAGGGCCTCAAGCGCCGCCGCCTTGTCTTCTGGCAGAAGGTCAGCCTTGAGAATATCCAGTTTCAGGCGTTCAGCCACAGGTTGGGCCTGTTCCTCGCGGTCTCCTGTAAGCATGGCTATGGTGCCCACACCCATATGGCGCAGCCCTTCAATGGCTTCCGGCGATTGCGGCTTGAGCCTGTCCGCAACCACAAGGGCTCCAAGCAGGCGGCCATTGCGGGCAACCTGAACAACGCTGCCGGGTACGGTTACTGGCTGCGGCACTATGCTGTAGGCCTCCATAAGCGCGCCATTGCCCGCAAGCAGGGTGACCTCGGCAGCATGCACTTCAACGCCCTTGCCAGGAATTTCCCGCATGCTGCTTATGGCCGCGTCGTCAGTGATAATCTTGGCCTCGAGCGCGGCCCGCATTACAGAGCGCGCTATAGGGTGGTTGGAGCGGCTTTCAGCCAGGGCGGCCATTGTCAGCAGTTCCTCTGGCTCCACACCCGGAGCGGGCAATACTGCATTGACCTCAAAAACGCCTTCGGTGAGGGTTCCTGTTTTGTCCAGAGCGGCCACACGAATGTCTCGCAGGCTGTCCAGCACCGCGCCGCCCTTGATAAGAATGCCCCTGCGCGAGGCCGCGCCTATGCCCCCAAAATACCCAAGGGGAATGGAAATGAGCAGCGCGCATGGGCAGGAGATGACCAGAAGCACCAGCGCCCGGTACAACCATTCAGAAAAGGAGCCAAAGCCCAGGACTGGGGGGAGCACGGCGACCAGCAGGGCGAGTCCTGTGACGGCAGGCGTATACCAGCGTGCCACGCGGGTGATGAAGCGCTCGGTGGGGGCTTTGCGGGCTACGGCGTTTTCCACCATTTCCAAAATGCGCGCAATGGATGATTCGGCAAAGGCGGCTGTGACCTCTATCCGCAGCGAACCGTTCAGATTGATGGTTCCCGCATGCACGCGGCCGCCAGGCAAAAGCCTCAAGGGAACCGACTCGCCCGTGAGTGGGGAGGTGTCAACCTGCGATTCGCCTTCGAGCACAGTACCGTCCAGGGGGATTTTTTCGCCGGGACGCACAAGAATGTGGCTGCCAGGGCCCAGGTCTTCGGGCTTGACGTCACAAGTGCTGCCATCATCAAGGATCTGGTGTGCAATGCTGGGTCGCGCAGCCAGGAGTGCCTTGACGGATCGGCGGGAACGACCGGCGGCCCGTTCCTGCACAAATTCTCCAATGCGGTAAAACAGCATGACCCCCACAGCCTCAGGCAACTCGCCCAAAGCAATGGCTGCGATGGTCGCACCGCCCATTAAGGTGAATTCATTAAAGAAGTCTTTATTGAGGATGCTTTTCAAGCCCATGTGGAGAACGTCATAGCCACAAAGGATGTAGGGCAGGGCATAAAATATGGCTATGACCAGCCAGTTGGGGACAAGCTGGGCCATGCGTGTATCACCGAGCATGCCGATGGCGAAAAGCACGGCAGAAACTCCCATGAGCAAAAGTTCGCGCTTGTCATTGCTCGATCCTTGATCCTGGTCATGGCTGTGACAACCGCAAGAGCTGCATCCGCAGCCAGACTCTTCTTCATCCATGGGGGCTTCGGAAGCGGGTGCGCCGCCTGAGCAGGCGCACGTAAGGTTATGTGCGTGCAGCGTGGTGAGGTTCACGGCCGGGATGCAACCGCAATCTTGGCCACAGCGTTCATGTTTGTCAGTAGAGCAGTTGCTCATGGTCGGGTCTCCTGGCGGATGTCAGAATGGGTCAGTTGGACGTATTGTCTTCGGCGGCAGTTTCAGCGCTGGTACCGGCGTCATCGCTGTCGTCAGCCTCGTCATCAGGGATTCGGATATGCTTGCGCTTGAGAAAATCGTGGATGTTCGTGTTGTGGGTAATCCCCAGAAGGGCTGCCTCATCCTGGGCAACCTGGGGAGATTCGGCAAGTTCACGCATTGTCCAGTCGAGAGCCGCGCGAATGCTGGGCGAAGGATTTTGCGGCAGGCGGTAGTATACCCAGCGGCCTTTCTTGATGCTTTCAATAAGCCGCGCCTGACGAAGAAGAAAGAGGTGCTTTGATGTGGTGGATGCCGCCAGTCCAAGCAGGGTGGTTATTTCACACACGCACAAGGTTCGCAGGCGCAAAGCCATCAGGATACGGGCACGGTTTTCATCGCCAATAGCGCGTACAGTAGTGATAAAATTGAACATAAATCCTCCTGTCTGACTGCGGCCGTGCTTGTAACTACGTTTGATCTGGCTCTGCCGGCGCTGAAAGGCTAGTTGACGATCCTTCATTATCTATAAAGAAGAAAGAGCATGAAACCTTTTATATTTCGTCTTCTGGCGAAATATAAAAACGACCAAGGGGGATGTCAAGATATTTCGTTAAAAAGCGAAATACGCTGCGTATGAATGCATATGCACCCCAATGGTATGAATTTGACGGACGCTTGCTGTTGATAACTTTTAACTAGCTGTATTTATATAATAATTTTTAAAAAATGAGAGTCTTTATGTCTCTGTGAGGGGATTGGATGTTGACAAAAAAAGGCGATGTGCCTATTGTGCAATTCCTGTCACGGCACTGACCTTGAAACGACACGCAGCGAAACAAATTTCGCCGGGTCGCAAGAAAGTGATTGACGGGGTGCGAAAAGAGGCGCATAAGTCTCCTCCCGCTCATACAAAACTGAATAATGACTTTATCTTGCGATAGCGAAATCATTTCAGCAAAGCGAAAATAAGTGATTGACAGTCTGGGCAAAGGGGTGCATAAGTCTCCCTCGCTCAAACAAACTG
>NZ_JAVESS010000022.1 GCF_034006445.1 Desulfovibrio sp.
CGTGTTGAAGAGCCGCGCCTCACCGGAGCGTCCACAGCCTGCTGCGGCTATGGCGGCCTTGTGTGGTGCGCCCAGCCCGAACTTGCGGATGCCATGGCCGCACACCGCTCAGGGGAACTGCCCCATGCCGGTCTTGCCTCCTGCATCATGTGCCGCGACCGCATGGCGGCCAGCGGCAAGGAATGCTGGCATCTGCTTGATCTGCTCTTTCCCGCATGCGCCAACTCTGGAGGCGGCAAGGAAAAAGGCCCCGGCCTGTCCGCGCGCCGCGCCAACCGCGCAGCCCTGCGCCGCCGCCTCATGCGGGACTGGCTGGGACAGGACGCGCCGGAGCCAGGCAAGGGGCGGGTTCTTATCAGCGCCGAAATGTTGATCCGGCTGGAAGAGCGGCATATTCTGCTGGAAGACATTGAAGCTGCCGTGGCCGGGGCAGAAGCCAGCGGGCACTGCTTTAAAAATCTTGACAATGGTCACATTCTCGGCTCCTGGCGTCCCCGTCAGGTAACATTCTGGGTAGAGTATGAGCCCGAGGGCGAAAGCTTTCTACTCCACGATGCGTGGTGCCACCGTATGGTGGTGCCCGGTTCCGGCGGTCACGAGGCCGTGGACGTCATCAACAGCCACCAGTGCTGCACGGACGGGCAGCGCGGCGGGCAAGGAGGACAGTCATGAGCATGGGCCCCAATTACGCGCCCGACGGCGGCCAATGGGTATGCTGTCGCTGCAATGTGCCCCTTGAACAGGGCAAGGTTCCGGTTTTTTACCTCAACAGCGCTTTTGACGTCATTTTACCGCGCTGCCCCAAGTGCGGCCTGACCCAGACGCCAAAATCCCTGGCTGAAGGCAAGATGGTTGAGGTGGAAGCTCTGCTGGAAGACAAATGAGCGCCCTGTGGGAGAGTGAATCCTTCCGCCGCGTGGCTGGCACTGTCTGGCGTCCCGGCGGCACGGCCCTGACCCTGAGGGGCCTTGAACTGTGCCGCAGCCTCTGCGGCCTTGCGCCCGGCGGCCTTGTGCTGGACATGGGCTGCGGCTGCGGGGCCACCCTGGAGCTGCTGCGACAGGCCGGATATGACGTGATGGGTCTGGACAGGCAGGTGCAGCCCGAAGCCGTGAGTGCGGCTGACGAAGCCTGTGGGGGGATCATCCGGGCGGACATGGCCCGGTTGCCTCTGGCGGCAGGCAGCGTTGACGGACTTGTGTGCGAATGCGTACTTTCTTTGCTGGCAGACCCGCTGGACGTGCTGCGGCAGTGTCTGCGCGCACTGCGCCCAGGCGGCGTGCTGCTGTTCAGCGACCTTACACGGCGCGATGCAGAGGCTTCTGCCATACCGGCGCGCGTGCGCGGCCTGGAGCAAAATTCCGCAACCAGTGCAGGGGCGCAGCCAGAAGGCGCTGATCCCGTTTTTTCCGCTGCGCAGGGCACGGGCGCATCCTGCATGGAGGGCGCGCGTCCTGCGGCGCTGTGGGAGCGGTATCTCAAGCAGGCGGGCTTTCAGATCGCGACGTATGAGGATCACAGCCGGGCGCTGGTGGAACTGGCCGCCCGCATGGTCTGGTATGGGGAAACCGGCTCCGGGGGCTTGGGTATTTCGGGCGGGTGTTCCTGTTCCGCTTCCGCCTCTGGCGGGGGGCGCAAATACGGCTATGGATTGTGGATAGCACAAAAGGAGAGAGCATGAATCCGATGATGATGGAGCTTCTGCCTCTGGTGCACGAGGGCTATTGTTGTAGTCAGTTGCTGATGTTGCTTATGCTTCAGGCCCGCGATCAGGAAAATCCCGACCTTGTGCGGGCGGTTCATGGCCTTTGCCATGGCATAGGCCAATCGGACGGGCCTTGCGGCCTGCTCACTGGTGGCGCCTGCACCCTGGCGCTGGTGGCCGGCAAAGGGGCCGCCATTGAAACGCCGCACGCCATGCTTACGCCCCTGCTCAACGATTACGCCACATGGTTTTATGAACGCACCAATGCTTACGGCGGCCAAAGTTGCAGTCAAATAGCCGCCGGGCTTGGCGCGGCGTCGGGCGCGCCGGGCGAAGCGCCCAATCCTGTGGCCTGCGGCGACCTGCTGGCCGAATGCTGGGAAAAGATTATCGAACTGGTTCAGAGCTATGATCTGGACATCATGCCTGCGTCATGATTTTGCGCCGAACCCAGAGTCTGTGCCCGGTCTGTCTGCGGCGGCTGGACGCCGTGTACGCGCTGGCGCAGGACGATCCGCATTGTGTTGAACTGCGCAAAACCTGCCCCGAGCACGGCCTGTTCAGCGTGCCTGTATGGCGCACGGCTGCCCAGGATCCGACAGACCACGCAGGCCAGCCCGTAGCCGGGGAGCAGGGCGGCGTGCCTGTTCCTGCGTTCGAATCCTGGTCGCGCCCCAAAAGCCCTTCCTATCCTCTGCATCCCTGCACGGCCATAGCCGAGGGCTGCCCCTTTGACTGCGGCCTGTGCCCGGCGCACGCGCAGCATACCTGTACGGGCCTTGTGGAAGTGACCATGCGCTGCAATATGACCTGTCCCATCTGCTATGCGGGCGCGGGGGGATCAGGGCGGGAGGACGGCGCGGATCCTGATCTGGCCTGCATCGCCAGCCAGCTGGACGCGCTCAAAACTGCGTCCGGCCCGTGCAACGTGCAGATTTCCGGCGGCGAACCCACGGTGCGTGACGATCTGCCGCAGATCATCGGCCTTGCGCGCGCGAGGGCCTTTGGCCTTGTGCAGGTCAATACCAACGGGTTGCGACTGGCCGAAGAAGAGGGCTATGCCGCCACATTGCGTCAGGCCGGGCTGGATTCGGTCTATCTGCAATGGGACGGCGTGAGCGACGGGGCATTCAGGACGCTGCGCGGCCGCCCCTGCCTCGATTTCAAGCGCCGCGCCGTGGAAGCCTGCGCCCGGGCTGGCCTTGGCGTGGTGCTGGTGGCAACCCTTGTGCGCGGTGTCAATGACAATGAGGTGGGCGACCTGTTGCGCCTGGCCCTGCGTATGGGGCCAGCGGTGCGGGGCCTGCACGTGCAGCCAGCCGCGTTTTTCGGGCGCTACCCCTGGCGTCTGGATGAGGCCCCAAGGCTCACCCTGCCGGAGGTTATGGCCTGCTTTACCCGGCAGGCTCCCGATCTTGTGCGCCCGGAGCATCTGCACCCGCCGGGGTGCGAAAACGAACTGTGCTCCTTCAGCGCTGTCTATCGGCGTAACGATGCCGCGCTCTCTGCCCCTGTAGGCGAAAGGGCCAAGGACGCGCCGCCAGCGCTCCAATGGCTGCCGGACGCGGGCCAGTCCTGCTGCTCGCCGCGCCCGCAAAGCGCGGACGCCGCCGGTTCCGGCGCAGGGGATGCGTCTGCCCTGGGGGCCTCTTTGGCGGATACTGGCGTGCCGCCGTCAGCGGAAGAGGGCGCGAGAAAGGCAAAGCAGTTCGTGGCCCTGCACTGGCGCGGCGACGGCACTGCAGCGGAAAAGGCAGACGGACAGTCATCGGGCCCGGGCGCTGCCAGCGCTGACCTGGACGGGTTCAGCCGGTTTTTGGCCCAGGCCGGGGCCGAACGGCGCTTCACATTGTCCGCCATGGCTTTTCAGGACGCGCTGAGCCTGGATATTGAGCGCGTACGGGGGTGCTGCATCCACGTTTTGCGGCGTGACGGGCGCATGATACCCTTTTGCCTGCACAACCTGACAGCACAGAACGGCACACGGCTGTATGCGGAGGACATCTCATGAATTTACCTTCCTCATCTGTTGCCGGGGCTTCTTCGCGTGAAACTGCTTCGCGTGATCCTTCCGCGCGTGATTCTTCTGCGCGCGCCTCTTCCGCTGCTGCGGCTCCGGGCCGGGGGTTTCGCAATCCTCTTGACGGCTGGCTGGCGGGGCAGTGCGGCGTGCAGGACGCAGACGCCAACACCCTGGTGCGCACCCTGCGTGAAGCCCGCGCCCGCGCCCTGACCCGTTGCCTGAACCACGCGGCGGCCCACAGTGCCTTTTATGCCCGCAATCTGGCCGGATACGACCTCGATGGCTTCACTCCCGAGGATATGCGCGGCCTGCCTTTCACCACGGCTGACGATCTGGCCCGGTGGGAGGATTTTCTTTGCGTGTCGCGTGGCGATGTGCAGCGCATGGTGACCTTGCGCACGTCCGGCACCACGGGCAGCCCCAAGCGGCTGGCCTTTACCGAAGCAGACCTTGCCAGAACCGTTGATTTTTTTCGCGTGGGCATGTCGCAACTGGTGCGGGCCGGGCAAAAACTGGCGGTACTGTTGCCAGGGGCGGCACGCCCCGATGGCGTGGCAGACCTGCTGCGCCAGTCTCTGAGTCCGTGCGGCGTGGAGGTGTGCACCCCGCCGCAGGAACTGCTGGTTCCTGTCAAAAGCTCACAAGGCTTGGCGAAAAGGGCGGCGCCAGTGCTGCCCATGCAGGAAAATCCGCTGCAGGAGGGCGCGTTCTGCGCCACTGGCTCGTGTCCGTCAGCAAGAGTGACGCCGCCGCAGGGGGCGCTGGCAGGCATCCACCCGAATATTGTGCAGTGGCTCGACGAGGTGCGGCCGCACTGTCTCGTGGCCGCGCCAGGACAACTGGAAGGATTACTGCGCCATTTTCCCAAGAGTGGCCCTCCGGGGCTTTGCGGCCTGCTCAGCAGCGCGGACAGGCTTGATCCCGTGCTGGGGCACGTGCTGTCCACAGTATGGAACTGCACAGTGCTTGACCACTACGGGCTTACGGAAACGGCCTATGGTGGCGCGGTGGAGTGCCCGGCCCATGACGGCTATCATTTGCGTCTGCTGGATATTGTTGTGGAAATTGTAGATTTTTGCGGCGATGAACCGCTGCCGCCTGGCGAGACAGGTGAAGTTGTCATCACCACGCTGGAGCGCGAGGCCATGCCCCTTATCCGTTACCGCACGGGTGACGTGGCCTGTCTTTTGCCCGGGCCGTGCGCCTGCGGCAGCCCCTTGCCGCGTCTTGGGCCGGTGCAGGGCAGGCTTGAGCGCTGCGGCAACCGCGTGCGTGTGGTGCAGATGCCCAAGGGCGGCACTCAGACGGGGGCGTCTGTCCGCCAGGATCGCTCGGGTCATGACGGGCCGTATTGCACTGTGGGCGACTGCGAAGGCTTGATGTGACGGCTCGCGTTCTGATACTGGCCGCAGGGCAGGCGTCTCGCATGGGCAGGGTCAAGGCTCTTCTACCGCTACCGCTGGGTGCGGACGGGGAATTTTGTTCGGCGCTGGAGGGGCTGGCGCGCCTTTTTCGGCAACTGGGCATCGAGCATATTTCGGTCGTCACAGGCTGGCACGCGGAAAGCATTGAACCGGCAGCGCAGGCGCTCGGCCTTGCCGTGGTGCGTAATCCCAGGCCGGAAGAGGGCATGTTTTCCTCCGTCTGCGCCGGGCTGTCGGCACTGGCGGCAGGCGATCCGGCACTGGCGGAAACGCCCGTACTGGTGCAGCCCGTGGACGTGCCGCTCGTGCGGCCCATGACCATACAGGCCCTGCTCGAGGCCCATGCGTCCGACCCGGAAAGTGTTCTTGTACCAACCTTCGCCGGGCAGGAGGGGCATCCGCCACTTTTGTCAGCCCGCCATCTGGCGCATGTGCTGCACCATGAGCGCGTCGGGGCTGAAAATGGCCTGCGGGGCGCTCTTGAAGGTTTGCCCGTGCGTCACATCCCCGTGGCGGACGGGCTTATGTTGCCGGATATGGACAGGCCTGAAGACTATGAACGCATGAAGCTCCTGGCCTTGCGCAGGGATGTTTTGCGGCCGGACGAGGCCCTGGAACTGCTGCGCCTGCATGGAGTGCCTGAAAGGGGGGTGCGTCATGGCCGTGCCGTGGGCACGGTGGCCGCGGCCCTGGCAAAAGCCCTGGCTGAGGTGCGGCGCGCAAAGAATTCTGTTCTGGAAGGTGTTACTGTCCCCAACCCTGGCCGTGATCCTGGCCGTGACTCTGGCCGTGATTCTGGCCGTGATTCTGGCCGTGATCCTGGCCGTAGCTCTGACTGTGGCGCGTGCCGTAATTCTGGCCCTGACTCTGGCCCTGATTCGGATTTTGCCCCTGGTTTTGCCCTTGACCCTGATCTTGCCCTGGCCGGGGGGCTGGTGCACGATATCTGCAAGGGCGAAAAAGGGCATGAGGCCGCAGCGGGTCGATTATTTCGCCATCTGCACCTGCCTGTCATGGCGCACCTTGTGGAAGATCACCGGGACCTGACCTTGCCCGACGACCAGCCCATCACCGAAAGGGAACTGGTTTTTCTGGCTGACAAATACTGTTACGGCGGAAGCTTTGTGCCAGTGCGTCAGCGTTTTGAACAAAAGCTGGAAAGCCTCGGGGCTGAAGTGGCTCAAGCCATCAGAGGGCGCATGGATCGGGCTCTGGCCATGGAAGCCCGGCTTGCCCGCGAACTTGGCTGCCCCACAGGCGAGCAGGGTGTTCGGGGCCATGACCAGGGCCGCGCGCAGGGCCAGTTTCCGCAGGCTGGGCAAGCCCCCCAACCCCCGCAGGCTGGGCAGACTGCGCAAGCCCCGCAGTCTCATCAGGCTGGGCAGGCTGGGCAAACCCCGCAGTCTTATCAGGCTGGGCAGGCTGGGCAGTCGCCGTTGTTTGCGCACACTTCGTGCTCACCGCACCCTCCATATCCCTCATATCCCACATATCCCCCATGTCCCACATATCCCCCATATCCCGAGGACATAGCCCGCGCCGCTCTGGCGGCATTGGCCGTTCAGGAAACTCAGGCGCAGGGCGACCGCGCGCCGTTTGCCCCCATGCCACGGTAAGGCGGGCGGGGCAGTACGTCGTTTACCCCCCCCCTCCTCGGTGAGGCTGGCGGTAGCGGCAGCAAAAGGCCATTTTTGCGGAAAATGGAAATAATCTGTCAAGTCTTGCCCCAAATTCGGGGAGCGTGCTACAGAAAAAAACTGGGAGATTTCAGATGAACGGCATGTGGCTTGTGCGTCACGGCGCTTTGCCGCCCAATCCTGAGCGGCGCATCGTGGGAAACCGCGATATCCCGCTCAGCCCGGCCGGGCAGCGGCAGATACGCGCTCTGGCTCATGACTTCATGCCCATATTGGCGGGAAGACTGGCGGCAGTGGTGTCCTCGGATCTGGGGCGTTGCCGTGAGACCACGTCCATTCTTCTGACCGGAAATGAATGGACCGCCAGCCCGCCCCCTGTACATTTTGAACCAGGACTGCGCGAACTGGACATGGGCCAGTGGCAGGGCCTGACAAAGGCCGAGATTGACGCGCGCTTTCCCGGACAGTACGACGTGCGGGGCCGGGATTTTGCCCATTTTCAGCCAGAGGGCGGCGAGAGCTTCGCGCAATTGCAAAGCCGCGCCCTTGAAGCCGTGCGCCGCTGGCGGCGGCACTATCCCACAGGCATTCTGCTGGTAGTGGCACACGCTGGCGTTATCCGCAGCTTGCTGGCCCACTATATGGCCCTGCCGCTTGACGACGCCCTCCGTATCCCTCAGGAATACGCCTGCCGCACCTTTGTGCCGGAATGGTAAGCGCTGGCGGGTCGGTGCCCTTGGCTGGCTTTCGCCAATGAAATGCTTTGTGGGGGAGGGACCCTTTTGCAAAAGGGTCTCCTCCCCCACGCCCCCACCCCCTAAAACTCTTATTACATTTTAGTGTATTACAAAGAATTTTCTGCTGCAGGACTGGGATGCGGAGGCAGCGTCTTTCGGGCAGCACGCCATTTCAAAATTGATCTGCTCTAACAGCGGCTTGTCCGCCCGGTTCTGCTGCATGCTTCCGCGCAGGTATCCTCATTGTTTGCAGTATCTGTAACCGTGTGTCCATATGTAATGCGAAAGCCCATTGAGGACAGACGTTCTCAATGGGCTTTCGCGCTTGTTACGGCGTGTGTCAGTATGGGAAAATGGCGTTCAGGCATTCACGCCGAGAGCCTGCTTACGCAGCCGTCAGAGCAGGTTCGGTGTGAAGTTGCTCCGAGGTCAGCGCAATTGCAGATTTACGGCGCTGTCGTCAAAAATCTGAATGCCCAGGGAAATGTATTTTTCCGCCAGAATGGCAGGTTCCATGTCGAGCGACAGGTGGCGCAATTCATCATGGCTGAAACCGGTGAGCCAGCGGGCGGCTTCACGCCCCAGCGGGGCCAGTTGCGCCAGCGGGGTGAACAGAATGGCCGGGCAGGTCTTGTAGGCGTACAGGCTGCCATTGATGAGCGCAAAGGGAAAGAGACCGCATGCCACGGGCCGGTTTTCGCGTGGCAGGCCGCAGCCCTTGGGCGAACACGACTTGCAGCCACGGCCATCCATATAGGCGGTGTCGGCGTTGAGCATGTAAAAGTCTTTTTCAATGCCAGCGTGTATCTGGTGGGGCAAAAGCGCCATGGGGTAGGGTTCGTTGGAATCCTGCGGGCCGCAGCAGTAGCGGCAGTCACAGCAGTATCCGTTCTGTATCCAGCCGTCACGCCAGCGCAGCGTCCGGCGGCGCGGGAAAAGACCGCGCCACTTTTCGAGATAATCCCAGAATTTTTTTTCCACAATTGCCTCCGGCAGACGCCCGGGCGTCAACTCATATGCAAAAGCGCCATGCCTGTCATGAGCAAAGCCATGCCAGCAAAGGCGCAGGGCCGCAGCTTCTGGCTGAAAAACAGCCAGCCGCCAAGGGATGTGCCAAGGATTCCAAAGCTGCCCCACATGGCGTAGGCCACGGCCAGATCCATATGGCGCACGGCCAGCGAAAGACAGTAAAAAGCCAGGCCCACAAGCGCCAGTGAAAAGAAGCCCAGCCAGCGGCGGCGAAAGCCGCCGGATTTTGCCAGTAAAAGGTTTGCCAGCACGTCCAGCGTGGCGGCCAGCACAACCAGCAGTAGTGAAAGGCTGAAAAAGGACGTGAAGGTTTGCGTCATGCCCTTACCCCTGCCCGAAACTGCTTCGGCGTGCAGCCTGCGGCAGATGTGGGACGCGCAGCCGGATGGATGAGGGCATTGGCGTCTTTTTTGCCACGCCCAGTCCTGTGTCCAGTCCCATTTTCGGCCCTGTCCTCGGCCCCGTCTACAGTTTCGAGGCCAGGCCCGTGCCCAGCCCCGTGCCCTGTCCCGTGCCCTGTTCCGTGATGGACAAGCAGAGCGCCCGCCAGCACGCATACAAGCCCAAGGGCGCGCTTGACGGTCATGCTTTCACCCAGCAGGACAACGCTGCACAAGGTTATGAGCGTCAGCCCAAACCCCTCCCAAAAGGCGAAGGCCACGCCCACGGGCAGGCCGGTGGTGGCTTTTGCCAGCAGATAGTAGGAAAGGGCAATGGCCAGCCACATGAGCGTCAGTCCCAAGAGGGCGGCATGGGTAAAATTCCAGCCCTGCGCCATCTTCATTACCGTGGTTCCGGCCACTTCAAAAACAATGGCTCCCATAAGGCAGAACCAGTGGCGGGGTTTGGTCACAAGCATTCTATCCTCGCGTGCAGTTCGGGCAGTTATGCCGGGCAGCCCTCAGGAGGGTGCCCTTCGGCAGTTTGTCCGGGATTTGAAACAACCAGAGCGTCGGCCGCCTGATGGGGCCGCCGCCACAAAGAACATCTGCGTGCGAGGAATTAAAGGAAAGAACGCCAGTAGCGCTCTTCAGGGTAGCCGCAAAAAGGGCGGCCAGGGTGTTGCTGTTTATAAAAAGCTGACTTCATGCAGAGAGTATAGGTACTGCCCGACGGCTTGGCAAGGGCGGCCCAGGCAGTGCCAACAGACCAGACCGGGGCAGGCAGGCCAGAACGGGGCAGGCAGGCCAGAACGGGGCAGGCAGGCCAAGACCAGCCAAAGAGGGGCCAGACAGGGCCGACAGCACCGACAGGCCAGGCTAGGGCCAGCGCCCGGCATACACGTGCCCAACGCAACAGGCCCATGTGGACGTTATGGTGTCCGCATGGGCCTGTGTGTTTTTGCTATCAGCAGAATAGATGAACTTTGCGATGGTGTGATGGCTGGAAGACGCTGCCTTTGGCCCTTTCCAAATCACAACACACTTTGAACTATCTTAAGGAAGCACTGATTAAAGAGCCTCATGGAAACGCGCAGTTGTTTCGTTTGGCAAGGCGCGATCTTTTTTTGAATCAGGAGTGGACTCTTCCGTCCTCGACTGTTTCAAAAAAAGTGAAGCAAGTCCGCCAAACGGAATAAATCAGCGTTTCCTTAGGGGGTGGGGGTGTGGGGGAGGAGACCCTTTTGCAAAAGGGTCCCTCCCCCACAAAGCATCCCAAAGTATCCAGTCCTAACCTCATGCACCAGCCTGGGCGTCGATCCAGGCATTGGCCTCTTCAAGGTTGAGCGTTCCCTCGTAGAGGGCGCGTCCGCTCACCGCGCCGACGAGGCTGGTATTGAGGGTAAGGGGGTAGAGGTTTTTTACGTCTTCAAGCGTGGCCACGCCGCCCGCCGCAATGACGGGCACGGTGGAAAGCTGCGCCAGATGTTTCAGAGCTGCCACATTGACGCCGCACTGCATGCCGTCGCGTTCAATATCCGTGTAGATGACAAAGGCCGCGCCGTCTTCAAGCAGGCGGGGCAGGGCCGAATCAACGGTCATGCCCGTATCTTCAACCCATCCGCGGCTTTTGAGGCGGCCGCCTTCGGCATCCAGTGAAACGCCGATCTGGCCGGGAAACGCGCGGCACATGGCGGCGAAAAGCTCCGGCTGTTCCAGAGCCAGGGTGCCGATGATAAGGCGGCTGACCCCGGCTTCAAGATAGCCTTCGGCTGTTTTCATGTCGCGGATGCCCCCGCCCAGTTGCACGGGGATGGAAAGGGCCGTGCAGATATCCCGCACGATGTGGCGGCTTTGGGCAGCGCCGTCAAAGGCGCCGTCCAGGTCGACCACGTGCAGCCAGCGTGCCCCGGCATTTTCCCAGGCTTTGGCCGCATCCACGGGGCTTTCGGCAAAGGTCGTGCTTTCATGGGCGCGTCCCTGCTTGAGGCGGACGGCCTTGCCGTTCTGAATATCTACCGCAGGAAACAGAATCATAATCCCAAATCCTTCACAGCCTTGCGCATGCTTTCCACGCTGAGATCCTCGGCAGTGACCCACTGACCCTTGCGCTTGAGGAACGAACCCATATTCAGCAGGTTTTCCGACAGGCCCAGCTGTTTTTCTTCAAAAACAGAGCGATCCATAATGCTGCCCGTGTCGACGCGCAGCAAAAAGAATTCGACGCGCACGTGGGCCGACTGGGTTACCCCGGCCGTGGAGCCTTCACGTTCGTGCCAGTCCAGCACCTGAGGAATAAGCAGCACCTGTGCGCCCTGCTTTTTGCCGTATTCTATCCAGCGGGGCAAAGCCTGCGGCTGTTCGGAACTGTGAAAGGTCGTCAGATCCTTGGGCAGGGTGCGCATGCTGATAAACTTGTATTGCCGGTTGGTCTCGGTGGTCAGTGTGCGGCGCAGTTGCATGTCCAGGGAGGTCAGCATGTCTTCGGGAACGCGCCCCTGGCCTTCGGGGATGCGCCCCATGATAAGCTGGCTTGCGTTGACGGGTTGGGTAAAGGGAGCCACGGTGATGGAATAGGTGCCGGAGAGGTTGCGCGGCACATCGGCTGTGCTGCGCGGACGCTTGGAGCAGGCCCCCAGGGCAAGAACGAGGCTCAGTACAATGAGTAGCAATATATTCAGGCGGTTATGCATTAATCAAGACCTCCCTTGGTGCTGCGGATGGTTGTGCCGTGCCGCCGCACCGCCTGAGCCAGTGCAAGGCCCAGACCCTTGGCGGCGGATTCCAGCAGGTGGTGGCCATTCTTGCCGTAGCGCATCTCCACATGCAGATTGCAGCGTGCGCCGCTTGCAAGAGCCTTGTAATATTCACGCCAGAGGTCTTTTTCCTCCCCGGCGAGTACGGGTGGCAACAGATCGTCGCCGCGCCATTCAAGCCAGGGGCGGCCTGAAAGGTCTACGGTAACTTCGGTAAGGGCTTCATCCATGGGCACGCGGCCGTAGCCGACGCGGGCAATGCCTGCCCTGTCGCCCAGCGCTTCGAGCAGACTTTTGCCCAGGGTAAGGCCCACGTCTTCAGCGGTGTGGTGGGCGTCCACTTCCATATCGCCCTCACAGATGAGGGTGAGGTCCATGCCTGCCCAGAATGCCGTCAGAGTGAGCATGTGATCCAGCAGGCCAAAGCCTGTTCTGATATCCGTTTTGCCCTGGCCGTCCAGCGTCAGTTCAAGGCGTATGTCGGTTTCGGCGCTGGTGCGCGCCTGTGTGGACGTGCGCGGGGCGGTACTCATGATTCCTCCGAGGTGCTGGCGGCCTTGGCGTCTTTGGATGCGTCAGAAGTTCCGCCAGCGGCGGCCTGTTTTTCCTGGCCTTCGCTTTGTTCGTCTTCGCTCTTTTTGGGTTTGCGGCCAAAAGCGGCGGCCACTAAAATACTTATTTCATACAACACGAGCATGGGGCAAGCCATGAGAAGCTGCGAAACCACGTCCGGCGGTGTAAGAATGGCCGCCACGACGAAGATGCCAAGGATGGCGTAGCGCCGTGCCTTGCGCATCATGGCGCCGGTGATGACGCCCATGCGGGCCAAAAAGAAGGCGAAAAGCGGCATTTCAAAGATGATGCCGAAGGCCAGAATAAGCTTGAGCACAAAACTCAGATAATCGCTGACCTTGGGCATGGCCACGATTTCTTCCGTGGCAAAGCTCACAAAAAAGCTGAAAGCGTAGGGAAAGACCACAAAGTAGCAGAATGCCCCGCCGCACGCGAAGAACAGGGCGGACATCACCGCAATGGGAATGATGTATTTTTTTTCCTCTTCATACAATCCCGGCGCGATGAAGGACCAGATCTGATAAAAAATCACCGGGCTGGCCGCAAAGATGCCCGCCACCAGGGCAATGTACATGCGCGTGAAAAAGCCTTCGGGCAGGGTGGTGTAAATGGCGTGCGAGCCCTTGGGCAGCACGGCCAGCAGCGGGTCCACCAGAGCGTTAAAAATGGGGTCTACCACGGCCCAGCAGGCAAAAAATCCCAGAACAATGGCAATGCAGCAGCGCACGATGCGCATGCGCAGTTCACCAAGGTGGTCCATAAGGCCCATGGCCTTGTCCGGCTCATCGTCGTCATCGTCGTCATCGGGGGTGGCGGGGAGGTTGCCGCCCGATGCAACGGGAAGAGGAGCGTCGCCCGACGTGCCCGCAGGCGGAAAGGGGCTTGCCGGGGGCAGCGGGGGCTGACCGCCCGATGCCGCTGTGGCCGGGGTGGCTTCTGTCGACGGAGTGGCTTCTGTCGACGGAGTGGCTTCTGTCGGCGGAGTTTCTTCAGGGGCAGCGGCCGCTGGCTCTGTTGCCGTGTGCGCAGCAGGGGAATCGGCGGCGGCTTCTGGAGTGGCCGCATTCTGCGGCTCTGCAGCAAGGGCTTTTTCTGCGGCGTCGTCGGCGGCAAGGGGCCCGGCGTCGGGCGTGGGGGCTGCCGTGGCGTTGGCCGTAGCGCCAGCCGTGACGTTTGCCGCAGCCGCTGTTGCTGCGTTTGCGGCATCGGGCGCGACGTCAGCCACAGCGTTTGCGGCGTCGGGCGTGGGGCCTGCCGTGGCGCCAGCCGTGACGTTTGCCGCAGCCGCTGTTACTTCGGCCGCCGTAGCGCCTGCGGTGACGCTTGTCGCAGCGGCAGTGCCCGCGTCGCCCGATGGCGTTGATGGCACGGATGGAGTTGATGGCGTGGCAGAGGCCGCCAGCTTGCTGGCGGCCTCAAGATCAATCTGGCCTATAACGGACAGAGCGGCGGATGCATCCGAATCCTGGCCGGACTCCGGGGAGTCGGCCGCCTTGGCATCAAGTGCAGCCTGCTCAAGAGGGGCTTTTTTTTCTTCAATCATGCCTTGCCGCCGTTTTCAGAGGCTGTTGCGGTCTGAGCCAGGCGGGCTTCCGCCGCGCGGGCTTCAGCTTCCGTTCGTGCAAGGGCTTCGGCCAAAGGGCTGCCCTCGGGCGGCACTGGCACGCCAGCGTCGGCATTTGCCGTCTCGCTGGCAGCAGACGCCTGCGGCTGCTCTGCCTCGGTTGCGGCTTCCGGCGCATGCTGGCTGGCAGCCTGGGCTTCGGCAGAAGCCTGGGCTTGCTCGGCAGGCTGTTCGGGATGCACCGCAGTGGTGTCCAGCACGGCCTCAGCCGCCGGGGTGTCTTGCGGCTCCGTCGTCTGCGCGTCAGCCTGGGGCGTCTGGTCTGCAGCTTGCTCTGCAGTCTGTCCAGCTGTCTGGCCAGCCGCCTGGCCAGCCGCCTGGGCGGCGGCCTGCGCGGCGGCTTCGGCTTCAGCTCTGGCGGCTTCTCTGGCAGCCTGGGCAGCCTCTTTTTTACGCTTTTTCTGTTCTTCCTCTTCAACCTCGGCATTGAGGGTGCGCTGGAAGTCGGTGGAAACCCGGCGGAATTCGCCCAAAGCCTTGCCCAATGTGCGCGAAATGTTGGCCATGCTCTTGGGGCCAAGCACAATCAGGGCCACCACAAGGATGACCAGAAGCTCAGTGCTGCCTATACCGAACATAGGGCTCTCCTATTCCCATTCAATGGTGCTGGGCGGCTTGGAGGACACGTCGTAGACCACACGGTTGACGCCCTTGACCTCATTGATGATACGACCTGACATGCGCTCGATAAGCTCGGCGGGCAGGCGGGCCCAGTCTGCAGTCATGGCGTCCACGCTGTCGACCACGCGCAGGGCAATGACATGCTCATAGGTGCGCCCGTCGCCCATAACGCCCACGGTCTTGAGCGGCAGCAGCACGGCAAAGCCCTGCCAGACCTTGCGGTACCAGCCGGATTCGCGCAATTCCTGCTGCACGATTTTGTCAGCCTGACGCAGAATGCTGAGGCGCTCTTCCGTCACTTCTCCAAGCACGCGGATGGCAAGGCCGGGGCCGGGGAAGGGATGCCGCCACACGATGGAGTCGGGCATGCCCAGTTCGGCAGCAACCTTGCGCACTTCGTCCTTGAAGAGTTCACGCAAAGGCTCGATGAGCTTGAGCTTCATGGTATCGGGCAGGCCGCCCACATTGTGGTGGCTCTTGATGACCGCGCTGGGGCCCTTGTGGGAAACGGATTCGATGACGTCGGGATACAGCGTGCCCTGGGCCAGAAAGTCCACTTCAGGAAGCTTTTTGGCTTCTTCGTCGAAAATTTCAATAAAGGTGTGGCCGATGATTTTGCGCTTCTTTTCAGGATCTTCCACGCCCTTGAGCTTGGAGAGAAAGCGATCCTGCGCCTGCACAAAATTGAGGTTGAGGTCAAAATGCTCGCGCAAAAAGCCGACCACTTCATCGCCTTCGCCAAGGCGCAGCAGGCCGTTATCCACAAAAATGCAGTGCAGGCGCTTGCCGATGGCGCGGTGCAGCAGCACGGCCACAACCGTGGAGTCAATGCCGCCGGAAAGGGCGCAGACAACGTGCTTGTCGCCGGCCTGCTCGGCCATTTCCTTGATCACGCGCTCCACAAAGGACGACATGGTCCAGTCGGGCTTGATGCCGACAATCTTGAACAGGAAGTTCTGGAGCATGCGTTCGCCGTCTACGCTGTGGTGCACTTCGGGGTGGAACTGCACAGCGTAGATTTTGCGCTTTTCATCAGCCATGGCAGCGACTTCAAGCGTGCTGGTGCTGGCCGTGACAGTGAAGCCGGGCGGCGGCACCATAACCTTGTCGCCGTGGCTCATCCATACGCGGGTGGGCGAAGTGACGCCGTCCATCAGGGTGCAGGGCGCGATGAGGTTGAGGTCGGCCGGGCCGTATTCCCGCGTGAGGGACTGGGCCAGTTGCCCGCCAAGGTTCTGGGCCAGCAGCTGCATGCCATAGCAGATGCCGAGCACGGGCACGCCCAGTTCCAGAAAACCGGGGTCCAGCGCCGGAGCGTCGGCTTCGCCCACGCTGGCCGGGCCGCCGGACAAAATGACGGCCTGGGGCTTCATGGCGGCCACCTGTTCGGCGGTGGTCACACAGGAGTGGATTTCAGAATACACCCCGGCTTCGCGCACGCGCCGCGCGATAAGCTGGGTAACTTGCGAGCCGTAATCTATGATAATGACCTTGCTGGGCATAACTTCCTCATGATCTGTGCGCGCCCAGCCGGGGGCGCACCGGTTCCCTATGTGCAGGGGGCATACGGCATCGCTGCGCCGCCAGCCTGAGCATGCTCACTGTGAGATGCGTGTTATCAATATACTGTGGCGTTCGCCTGGGCGTCGGCAGCGCTAACGCTGTGCGCCCGGCCCCGTGGCGGAGGCCTGTTCGCGCAGAGGCCAGGGCAATTTCAAGACGAAACTGCCCTGGCTTCAATGCGCTCTAGTTCTCAATGCGATAGTTGGGGGCTTCCTTGGTGATGACCACGTCGTGCACATGGCTTTCGCGCAGGCCCGCCGAGGAGATCTCGCAGAACGTGGTGTTCTCGAACAACTGCTTGAGGTTGTGCGCGCCCACATAGCCCATGCCGGAACGCAGGCCGCCCATGAGCTGGTACACCGCTTCCATCACCTGACCACGGTAGGGCACGCGGCCCACGATGCCCTCGGGCACGAGCTTTTTGCTCTTTTCCTGGAAGTAGCGGTCGGAGCTGCCTTCCTTCATGGCGTCGATGGAGCCCATACCGCGATAGATTTTATACGTGCGGCCCTGATACAGAATGGTTTCACCGGGGCTTTCCTCGGTGCCCGCGAACAGCGAGCCGATCATGACCGCATGCGCGCCCACGACCAGGGCCTTGACGATGTCGCCCGAAAACTTGACGCCGCCGTCAGCAATGCAGCAGCGGTTCAGTTCACGCGCGGCGCGTCCGCCGTCCATAACAGCCGTTACCTGAGGCACGCCAACGCCGGCCACAATACGGGTGGTGCAGATGGAGCCGGGGCCGATGCCCACCTTGACGGTGTCGGCGCCAGCCTCAAGAATGGCCTTGGCTCCCTCATAGGTGGCCACGTTGCCAGCCACAAGCTGGCAGTTGGGAAAGGCCGCTTTGACCATGCGTATGGCATTGAGGACGTTGACAGAATGCCCGTGAGCAGAATCAAGCACCAGCACGTCGACCCCGGCTTCAAGCAGCTGCTCGGCGCGGGATTCGCAATCCTTGCCAATGCCG
Source organism: Desulfovibrio sp. (assembly GCF_034006445.1). Taxonomy (NCBI): domain Bacteria; kingdom Pseudomonadati; phylum Thermodesulfobacteriota; class Desulfovibrionia; order Desulfovibrionales; family Desulfovibrionaceae; genus Desulfovibrio; species Desulfovibrio sp. The sequence goes on from NZ_JAVESS010000022.1 coordinate 17,046, forward strand.
ATGGCCGCGCCAACGCGCAGGCGTCCGGCGGCATCCTTGCAGGCATTGGGGTACTTTTGCACCTTGTCGATATCCTTCATGGTGATGAGGCCGCGCAATAGGCCGTCTTCATCAACCACAAGCAGCTTTTCAATGCGGTGTTCGTGCAGGTGCTGCTTGGCTTCTTCAAGGGAGGTGCCCATGGGCACGGTGACAAGATTTTTGCTGGTCATGACGTCGGACACGCGCACGGCGTGCCCGTCTTCGATAAAACGCACGTCACGGTTGGTGAGAATGCCCACCAGACGGCCATCTTCCACAACAGGCAAACCGGAAACGCGGAAGTCCGACATGAGGTCAAGGGCATCCTGCACGGTATTGTTGGGTGAAATGGTCACAGGGTCGAGAATCATGCCGCTCTCGCTCTTTTTGACCCTCTCGACCTCAAGGCGTTGCCGGGCAACGGGCATGTTCTTATGGATGATGCCAATGCCGCCCATGCGAGCCATGGATATGGCCATGGCCGATTCCGTCACGGTGTCCATGGCGGCGGAGAGCAGGGGGATGCGAAGCGGAATGGAAGGGGTGAGCCAGGTGGCAATGTCCACGGCGTCAGGAGTGATGTCCGAATAGCCGGGGATGAGCAAAATATCGTCAAAGGTCAGCGCCTTGCCGCGATTGGTGAACATGACTTCCTCGTAATATGCTGGAATAATTGTTCAAATTATAGTCTGACAGAGTATCCCCTTGTGGCCCGTATGTCAATGCGGGCTGCGCCTTTGCGGGCGGCCCTTTGGTCGGGCAGGGGCAGGGCCCCGCCATTGTCGGGCAACACTTTTGGAGCCGGACGAACCAGTTCGGGACGGGTGCCTGCGCGTACAGTTTTTGGCCGTACTTTGCAAGCCCCGGTGTGCCTTTTTCTTACAAGACTTGACGTGAGGCGGCAAACATCCTATGAATCACCACTTCGCCCCTGTAGGGGCTTTTGCGCCGTGCGGCGACCACGTGCAGGGTATCTGCGCGAGGTAAGAACCGCACCGATTTTTGCCGCCCTGCGGCCCCTGTGGAGAATGCATGTTCGAAAGCCTTTCAGACAGACTTTCCGGCGTATTCCGCTCATTTGGCGGACGCGGCCAGCTTACCGAAGAAAACGTGCAGGCCGGCCTGCGCGAAGTGCGGCTGGCCCTGCTGGAAGCGGACGTTAACTTCAAGGTCGTCAAAGACTTTGTTGAAAGCGTGCGCGAAAAGTGTCTTGGCCAGGAAGTGCTCAAGGGCGTGAATCCTTCCCAGCAGGTGATCAAGATCGTCAATGACGAACTGGTAAGCCTGCTTGGCGGTGAAACCGCCGGGCTTGACCTTCAGGGGCGCGAGCCTGCGGTCATCATGCTTGTGGGTTTGCAGGGCTCGGGCAAGACCACCTCTGCGGGCAAGATAGCAAATATTTTGCGCAAGCAAAAGATGCGCCCCTATCTTGTGCCTGCCGACGTGTACCGTCCCGCGGCCATTGATCAGCTGACCGTGCTCGCCAAACAGCTGGACATGCCATGCTATCCCTCCACCGTGGACATGAACCCCGTGGACATAGCCAAAGCCGCCCTGGAAGAGGCGCGGCGCGAGCAGGCCACAGTGCTGCTGCTGGATACGGCGGGCCGTCTGCATGTGGACGAGCCCCTCATGCAGGAGCTTGAGGCCATCAAGGCGGCCGTGCAGCCGCAGGAAATTTTGTTTGTGGCTGACGCCATGACCGGTCAGGACGCCGTGACCGTGGCTGAAAGCTTCAACCAGCGCCTTGGCATCACGGGCGTTGTGCTCACCAAGATGGACGGTGATGCGCGCGGCGGCGCGGCCCTTTCCATCCGTGCGGTCACTGGCGCTCCGGTAAAATTTGTGGGCATGGGCGAAAAACTGTCGGAGATGGAAGTCTTCCACCCCGACCGCATCGCCGGGCGCATCCTTGGCATGGGCGACGTGCTGACCCTTGTGGAAAAAGCACAGAGCGCCATCAATGCCGAGGAGGCCGAAGAACTGGCCCGCAAGATGAAAAAGGCCAGTTTTGACCTTGAAGATTTTCGCACCCAGATGCGCCGCATCAAAAAACTCGGCTCCCTGGACAGCATCCTCAAGATGATTCCTGGCCTTGGCGGCTTGCGCGACAAGCTGGCCGAAGCAAGCGGGGCCGTGCCCGAAAAGGAAATGGCCCGCACCGAAGCCATCATCAACTCGATGACCATGGCCGAGAGGCGCAACCCCGACATCCTCAATGGCAGTCGCAGGGCGCGCATCGCCAAGGGCGCGGGCGTGACCGTCGCTCAGGTCAATCAGCTGGTGCGCCAGTTTGAGCAGATGCGCCAGATGATGAAGGGCATGATGGGCGGCAAGGGTGCCAAGATGCCCGCCATGCCCCGCATGCGCGGTATGCCCCCCGGCATGACCCCGCCCGGCGGTATGGGTGGGATGCCCGGCCTTGGTGGTCTGCCAGGCATGGGCGGTATGCCCGGAATGGGCGGTTTGCCCGGTATGGACGGCGCGCCCGGCGGGCGCACGGGTACCGGAAAATCGGCGGCCGCAAAAAAGCGCAAGAAAAAAGAACGCCAAAAGCGTAAGAAAAAATAGATATTTCGCGGCAAGGAGCGCCGTCGTAACGGCAACACCTCTTTGCGCCAGGGCTTTTCCGCCCTTGCCCTTTCCCGGGCGCAACGATAACATACCACCTCAAAGGGAGTTGGACTCATGGCTGTAAAGTTGAAACTGACCCGCCTCGGAAGCAAAAAGCACCCCTTCTACCGGGTTGTGGCCGCCACTGACGAAACCCGTCGTGATGGCCGTCCGCTGGAATTCCTGGGCTATTATAACCCCATGAAGGATCCCATCGAAGTCAAACTTGATGCGGACAAAATCAAGGAATGGCTGGCCCGTGGCGCTGAACCCACGGATACCGTGCGTTCCCTGATCAAGAAACACATGGCCTAGCGCATTCCGCTAAGCTTCCGCCTCGGCGGCAGACGCCCTGCGGCCTCCCGAATTATGCGAAAGCATGTTGGGAAAGGCCGTTTTGGGCAATATCGGCACTGCGCGCGGCCTTTACTGCTCCGGTCATCTCCGGCGCAGACCCCTTTGGAGGTACTCAATGAAGGCCCTGATCGAATATATTGCCCGGTCTCTTGTAGATCATCCCGACGAAGTGCAGGTCAGCGAAGTGGAAGGCGAGCAGACTACCGTTCTGGAACTCAAGGTTGCCAAAGAAGACCTGGGCAAGGTTATTGGTAAACAGGGGCGCACGGCGCGAGCCATGCGAACCATCCTGAGCGCCGCGTCCATCAAGTGCAAAAAACGCACTGTGCTGGAAATTCTGGAATAGCGCCGTATACTATGGCGGATTCATGGATTCATATGGGCACGCTTGCGCGGCCCCACGGTATCAAAGGGGAGATCTGCATCGATTGGTATGCGGACTCCCCCTTGCTTTTGACCACCCCCCTCTGGATTCAGGCGGGCGATGCCGCCCCACGTCCTGTCCGGCCCCTTGCAGTGCGCAGCCATAAAGGCCGCCCGCTGCTCTTGCTGGAAGGCGTGGCAGACCGCACCGCCGCCGAAAACTTTCGGGGCTACAAACTGCTCGCAAAGCGCGAGGCCCTGCCCGAACCTGACGACGATGAAGTCTATCTGGAAGACCTGCTCGGCGGGGATGTCCTTTTGCCCGACGGGCAGCGCATCGGCAGACTCGACCACTTCGAGTATCCCGCTGATCTGGAACTGTGGGTCATCATGACGGACGACGGCAAGGAAGTGCTTTTTCCCGCCAGGCCCGAGTTTATAGTGGGCTTTGACGTAGAAGCCCCGGCCGTGGTTATTGATCCTCCGGATGGGTTGTTGGATATTTATCTTTCGGATAGTTCGGATAACTCGGATAGTTCGGATAACTCGGAGAAAAATCAGGACTAGTAGGGCGGATTTGTCGTCGGGTTGATTTTTTTGGGGCTGCTGTGTCTTTGGGCATGGCAGCTTTTTTTGTGTTGTGAGGGGTGGGGCCGCCTGCGCGGCGGGGAGGGTGGTTACGCAGTAATCTCTTACAGAAAATAAAGCAGGCCTGTTTTTTGAGAGACGATTTCTGTGCCCTGCGGGCACGGGGGCTTTTCGTTTATTAAGTTCGGGCCGCCTGCGCGGCGGGCGGCAGACGGGGGCCTGTTAGGGGCTGCCGCCCCTCCGAGGCCCCCTCTGCACTCCCCCCGGACGACCCCGCTGGGCTTGTCGCATACCTCCACTCCCACGGGCTGGCCGCCAAGGGCTTTCCATTCACCATAATTCCGCGAGGGCTGCGCGGCCCCTGCTGCGGGAGCTTCCTCGCTACGCTCGGCGATCTCCCTCCGCGCCGCGCAATGCCATCCGTGAGCCTCGCTTTGACTCGTCATATCAGAGTACAGAGGCTTCGTTTTTTTGATGCCTGCTAATTTGGCAGAGAAATTGCTTTCGCTTGTATGGGACAGGCGTTCTTTATAGCAGGTGGGGCGTGGCATTTTTTTGTTTGGGTGCCTGCACTCCCCCCGGGCGACCCCGCTGGGCTTGTCGCATACCTCCACTCCCACGGGCTGGCCGCCAAGGGCTTTCCAAACACCATGATTCCACGAGGCTGCGCGGCCCCTGCTGCGGGAGCTTCCTCGCTGCGCTCGGCGATCTCCCTCCGCGCCGCGCAATGCCATCCGTGAGCCTCGCTTTGACTCGTCATAATCGGCCAAAACGGCTTAACGCGTCTAATAACATAATAATTTGCTGGAAAATTACCTTGTTTTGTGTGCGCGGCCTTATATTGTGAAGGCGTAGGCGCTGCTTCAGCCGTAGTCCGAAGACAGCACCCCTATTGTCTGCCCTGTGCGCGCCATAACGGGCATCAGGAATATCAAAATTCATCTATGAAAGCGTCTGTGCTGGCGTGAATGGTACGTCAGGCAGGCGGCATATCTGGCAGCTGGCACAGCAGGCAGGCAGCACATCTTGCCATGCGGGCAAAATGTCTTATCTTTTCGCCAAACAGAGGAACACCATGCCCGAACTGCCAGAAGTGGAAACCATTGCCCGAACCTTGCGCCCGCATGTGCAGGGCTGCGTTATCACCAACGCACAACTGCTGCGCGCCACCAGTCAGCACCCCCTCAGCCTTCCGCTGGAACATTTGCGTGGCTGCCGCATCGCGGAGGTCGGGCGGCGCGGCAAGTTGCTCCTGTTGCAGCTTGACGCCTCAAACGCAGAAAATGCCGCTGTTCGCGGGTGCAAAGATCTGCGGCTTGCCGTGCATCTGCGAATGACCGGGCGGCTCATGACCTACACGCCCCAAACAGCCCCAGGCCCGCACACCCGCTGTGTTTTTGATCTGGATGTCCCCGCTTCGCAGGTGGGAACTCAGAAAGAGAATGCAGGGGCGCATGCCGGGCACGCCTCCACCGTTCAGGTGAAAGACGCCGAGGATCAGTTGAAGGGCACGGCCCCTGACATTCACGAAGGCCCGCGCCGTCTGTTTTTCGACGACGTGCGCGCATTCGGCCTCGTGCTGGCGGGCACGCCCGATATATTTGACCGTTGGCCCTTCTGGAGCGAACTTGGCCCGGAACCCCTGACCCTGACGCCAAAAAATTTCGCCAAAAGCCTCACTGGCAGAAAATCGGCCATCAAGGCCGTGCTGCTGGATCAGAAAATCCTGGCTGGCGTGGGCAACATTTATGCGGACGAAAGTCTGTTCGCGGCGGGCATTGACCCGCGCCGCAAAGCAGCAGACCTCACCCGTGTTCAAATGGATACCCTGCTGAAAGCCCTGCAGGACGTGCTGCTGCTGTCCATATCCCAGTGCGGCAGTTCCATCCGCGATTACAAGGACGCCGACGGCAACGCGGGCGCATTCCAGAACACCTTTGCTGTGTACGGGCGTGGCGGGCAACCCTGCAAAAAGTGCGGCCGCCCCCTTGAAAAAGCCAGAGTTGCAGGCCGTGGCACCGTGTACTGTTCGCAGTGCCAACGCTAGGGCCACATAGGGCAGACCGGGCAGGGCGTAGAGAGAGTTTCGAGCCTGAAGGGTTGTGATGCGCTTCGGCGGCCAACGCAGCGGCATGGGTGCTGGCCGAACGTCACTCAAAGTGGCGGCCAGAGTGTCAGGCAGAACAACGGTCAAAGTCGCAGCCAAAGATACTGGCAGTCCGGTGTCCAGAGCGGGGGGCGACCCGGTCGCCCCCCGCTCATAAACTTCAATGGTTCAGGATCGGGCCATGGCCATGCCCATTTCAAAGGCCTTCTGGCAGTCCTTGGGGAACTCTTCATTCTTGCGTTTGAGCTTGGCTTCTTCAGAGAAGCACTCCACCTTGTACTTGCTGTAGTCCATAAACTGATAGGTGTCGTTCACATACAGCACCGTGGGCGGCGTCAGCATTCTGCCCGTAAAATACTCCATGCCGGAGAGATGTTCGGGGTAGTCCATGCTCCGCATGAAGGCTTCAGTGACGTTCATTGTGTAGATAAAGGCCGTCTTCATCTTCTTGGGGGCAATGGAAGAATAGGTGGCGTCATATACCAGATAAGGGAAAAGAAAACGCTCAAAAAATGAACGCATTTCGCCCGTAATGCCCTTGAAATAGATGGGTGATCCAAAGATAATGCCATCAGCGAGAGAAAGTTTTTCCAGTATTGGGGCCAGATCGTCCTTTACTGCACATTTTCCGTAGGACTTCCCGCCAATTTTCTTACATTCAAAACAGCTGATACAGCCTTTATACGTGTAGTCATAGAGATGCAGCATTTCGGTCTGTGCGTCAGGCTGTGCTGCGACCACGCCCTCAAGAGCCTTGGCCAGCACAGTGGCTGTATTGTTCTTTTTTCTGGGACTTCCGTTAATAGCGTAATATTTCATGGTTTTCTCCTTATGAACAGTACGGGGTTTCAGTCTTGCGCCTGTGCTCGGCGCGTTGTATCGACAGATATACTTTAAAAGAAGCGCGGGTTAGAAAACAAGTACGCAGTTTTTTCTAACCTGGAATGTGGGTTTTCACCTGTGCCGCAAAAGATGGGCAACGTCCCGTCGTACAAGGCTTTTCAAGGAGTGTCAGGCATGCAGGCAAAGATGACGGTGGGCTACAGTACGGTACTGCCGCGTGAAAGTGTATATGATATCCCTTGTCCCCTCATCCACGCCCTTAACCTCATAGGCGGTAAATGGAAACTGCCTATTCTCTGGCATCTGGCCGACACGGGCGGCTGCGGATTCAATGCCCTTGGCCGCGAAGTGAGGGGCATCACCAACATGATGCTTGGCAAATGCCTGAAGGAACTGGAACGTGATGGTCTTGTCAGCAAAACGGAACTTGCTGCGGGCAAGGTACGCCGCGTGAAATATGCCCTGACCCCGCAAGGCTGGCGCTTGCTGCCAACCCTGAAAGAACTCTACCAGTGGGGAAAAGAGCATCTGGGTGTGGAGTCTGTTTGCCAGCAGGGATAGGCGCATCCGACAGGACATAGTTTCCTACATTTAGAGCGGCATGGCTTTGAAAACGATTGCCTGCTCCAGCGCAGCACAAGAGCGCTGCGCTCCATAAAGTAGCGAACATTCAGGTAAAAATCGCAATGTTCGGCAAAATAACAATATTGAAGCGCGTGATATCAAGAAAGCACGGTCTCTGGAGCCTCTGCTCCTGAAACATGATAAAAGTTTTAGAGCATTTAACCTTTGAAAAAGTTAAATGCTCTAACGCTGCGCGAGAGTGCAGCGCGCCACAACGTGGCGTGGATTCTGCCGCAAATCGCATTTTCGGCAGAATGACCCCTTTGAAATGTGTAACATTTCAAAGGTAATCTGGTCTAGACAGCGCCGTCACGAGATGAATTTCCAGTCATATCAAGGAGAACGAGCCTTTTATGCAGGAGTGTACTCCGATGGTACTCGACCGGAATAAAAGACGAGGTTCGACGCAGAAATAGCTGGAAAGGCGCTCGTGACGACATTGTCTGGGGGATGGGGGTGTGGAGAGGAGCCCCTTTTACAAAAGGGTCTCTCCCCCACAAAGCATTTCTATTCTTCTGCCTGCTCGTCGGGGGCAGGGTTTTCGTGCTGCGGCCTTTGCGTCTGCAGGTGCAGGGTTGTGCGTGCGGCTTCATTTTTCCGCTTTGCGCGGCCCGGCGCGCTTGTCCAGCTCAGACTTATCTGTCCGTCCCGCCCTGTGAACAGCAGGGGAATCCCCGCGCTGTCCAGCCACTCCCGTACCTTTTTTCCCGGATATCCGTAGCGGTTTTCAAAGCCGCAAGCCGCCACCGCAACTTCTGGCTGCACGGCTTCATACAGATCGGGCAGATAGCTGCTGTCCGACCCGTGATGGGGCAGCACCAGCACCTGGGCCCGCAGGTCCAGCCCCTGATCAATCATGTGGCGTAGCGAACGGCGTTCGGCGTCGCCAGGAATGAGCGCCAGCCCCTGCCCATAGAGGGTCAGCCGTGCCACCAGCGAGGCGTTGTTGCCGTCCCAGGTTTCGTGGGCGGCAGTGCCCGAGCCGGGTGTGTTCCTGTCGGTGCGCGGCGGGTGCAGTATTTCCAGTTGCAGGCCATGGGCCGGGTTGCCCAGTTGCAGCACATCCCCCTGGGCAAGGGGTTGGGCCCCGTACTGGCGGCGTGTTTGCGCCCATATGGCGGCCCAGCCGCCTCTGGCGTCGCCGCTGTCGCGCCCGTTGTCAAAAAAAGCGCTGACAGTGAACTGCCGCAGGATATGCACAAGCCCCCCCATATGGTCCAGGTCAGGGTGGCTGTTGAGCACGGCCGCGAGGCGGGGGCCGTCGTTGTAGAGCAGCACCGGGGCCACGATGTTCTGGCCGGGGTCAAAGCGCGGCGAAGCGCTGCCGCCGCCGTCCAGCAGCAGGCGCATATGACCCGGCAGCCGTAGCGCCACGGCCTGACTCTGGCCCACGTCCAGCACATCCAGGCGGATTTCGGGTGAAAGGCGTTCCGCCAGCCGCAGCATGGGGCCGACCAGCAGCAGGAGTCCCCCGGCCAGCAGCAGGCGTTGCGCCGCTGGCGGCAGGGTGGGGCGTCCTGCCTTGAAGGCCAGGGCCGTGAGCAGGGCGGCAAAAGCCGGCAGGGCTGTCCAGTGGGGGCGCAGCATGGAGGGGGCCAGCAAAAGGTCGTTTGCGGCCAGCCAGGCCAGCAGATCCACCAGCCATTGACAGGGCAGGGCCGCCAGATCCAGAACCAGGCGAGCCGCTGTTTCCATGCCAAGGGCCGCACATGCCAGACCCAGCACAGAGGCGGGCAGTACAAAAAGATCAGCCACGGGAAGCCACGCCACATTGAGCGGAAACCAGAACCCCGCATTGCCGAAAAGCAGCATGTTCAGCGGCAGCAGAACCACCTGGATGCAGAGGGAAACAAGAAAAATCCGCAGCAGGGCGCGGCTCCATTGGGCCAGGCGGGCGCGCGCCCCTGACGTGGGCGCGCCGTCGAATCCCGGCATGAGTTCACGCAGCCAGGGCAGGCTCAGGCCGATGGCCCCCACGCACAGGGCCGAGAGTTGCAGCCCGGTATCAAACACATTGAGCGGCGCGGCCACAGTGATGCACAGCAGCGCTGCGCACAGGGCGTCCAGAGTGGTGCGCGGGCGGCCCATGGTCAGCCACAGCGCCACCACAAAGAGCATGACCGTGGCCCGCAAAAGCGATGCGGGAGCGTTGCCCAGCCACAAATAGGCAAGGGCCGGAGGCAGTGAGGCCAGTATGACCCAGAGCGTGCGTGGCCGGTGCAGATAGATGCCAGGCCGTAAGCGCGCCAGAGTCAGCACGCAGGCCAGCCCGAGCATGCCCGCGATAACAAGGTGCTGCCCCGAAAGTGCCAGACTGTGTACCAGAGTGGCTGCGATAAAATTGTTCAGCGTGGCCTGATCAAGATACTGCCTGTCGCCAAAAAGCAGGGCCAGCAGGATGGCCTTGCCCTGAGGCATGTCTTCCGCGCCGGGAGGAGGAGCCTGAGCCGAGGACTTTGGGGCGGCGTCGGAATGCGCGGTGGACGTGGGGGGCGCGGGGGACGCGGCTTTGTCCGCAGGGGGCAAAGGCCGTGGGGCAACCAGGGCCGCCAGAAAATCCGCGCGCAGGGCCTCGCGCCAGCGGCCGGAACGTCCTGGTTCGCCGTGCAGTCGGGGTTCTGCGCGCCTGTCCTGAGTCCACATCCGCCAGTAGACGCCCTGCGAGGCCCACCAGAGTTCCCATGCGGCCTGCCCCTTGTTGGCAAAACCCTGCATGGGCATGGGGCGGAGACTGAGGCAGAGGATTTGCCCCGGCAATGGGTGCAAGGGGGGATGTTCCCAGGTGAGCGCCGTCTGGCCTGACAATGGCGTATTCTGGGCTGCCGACTGTGCAGAAGTTGGCGATGGTGTGGGGGCTGCCGACTGCGCAGGAGCCGCCAGTTGCGAGGGTGCTGGCGCAGCCGTGTTCCCGTTTCTGGCCTGTTCCAGGTGGCTGTCCCCCTCAGGGGCCAGATCGGCGAGCAAAAGCCGCAAGCGCTGGTCGGGCAAGCCCTGGCTGTCCGTGACAGTGCCGCAAACCCGCACCTTTTTGCCAGCCTGCGTGAGCCAGGGTGGCCGTTCCGGCTCGGAAAAACCGTGCCGCCACGGGCTGCCGTAGAGTTGCCACTGCGCCGTCAGCAGCCCCGCGAGCGCAAGCAGAGCGCAGAAAGCCAGTGGGGCTGCTTGCCACAGGCGTTTATCAGCGAGAAATAAAAGGAAAAAACAAAGAAGGGTCTGGTGTGGCCACACGGCGGCGGCAATGCCGCCTATCCAGAAGCACAGGCAGGTCTGCCAGAACAGCGGGGCTTGCAGTGGCGGATAACGCATGCTTTTCAGTGCCCGTAAAAAACCTCCGTCCGGCTGCCGGACGGCGGGTCAGACGTGTGCTGAACTGGCTGTGCCAGCGGTATCCGCGCCTCTGTCCTGCAAAGCGTCCGCCCTGGTCTGGTGCCGCCTGCGCCATGCCGCAGCAAACACGCCAGTGACCCCGCGGGGGGCGGGTGTTCCTGGGGCGTGCCTGTCCTGCCGGAGCGGCGGCGTGGCGCATCACGTATCAATGGGGCTGAACTATCTTTTAGCGGGCAATGGTGTAGCGCCATTGCTCTGGCGGGGCAAGGGCAGGCCTCCGCCGTGAGACGTAAGCGCTGGCTGGCCGCGTGGTTACGCGCCAAAGCCGGCGGCTTCAAACGTCAAAATGTCTGCGCGCAAGGGGATGCTACCCCCTGAAAAACTAGGCCATCTCGCGGGCCATGTCTCTTTCTTCAGCGCGTTTTTTGAGGCTTTCACGGTGATCGTGCAGTTTTTTGCCCCGGCCGACGGCCAGCTCCACCTTGATCTTGCCCCGCTTGAGATATATGCGCACAGGCACGACCGTAAGCCCCTTTTGGGCCACAAGGCCAGCAAACTTGGCGGTTTCGCGCTGGTGCAGCAGAAGCTTTCGGGCGCGATCTGGCTCCTGCGGGGCGTAGCCCGCATTGGAGTACGGGGCCACGTGCAGCGAGACAAGCCAGGCTTCGCCCTTGCGAAAATCAACATAACTGTCGATAAAGTTGACCTTGCCCGCGCGGATGCTTTTGACTTCGGGGCCGGTAAGCACAATGCCCGCCTCGGTAAACTCGGAAAGTTCGTAGAGGTGGCGGGCCTTTTTATTGACGGCGATGGTGGAAGGCGATGTTTTTTGGCTCATGGCTGGCTATGGATCAAAAGGCTGGTGGTGTGAAAGGCCAGTTCAGGCCCAAGGGATTGATGCAACTGTTCACGAACCATGCGCCGGGAAGCGGCCACATCCGTGCTCATGAGCACGCTGTGGGCCAGTTCCATGCAGGTTTCGGCGCGGAGCTGGCGGATGAGGTGTTTCAGGCCAGGCACAAAACGCGGAGCCGCGGATATGGTATCTACCCCCATGCCCAGCAGCAGGGCCATGCCCAGCGGATCGGACGCCAGTTCGCCGCAGACGGAAACTCCTATGCCTTCGCGGTGTGCGGCGTCAACAATATGCTTGAGCGAGCGCACGACGGCGGGGTGCAAGGGTTCATTGAGATACGCCACATGGCGGTTGTTGCGGTCTATGCCCATAATATAATGTATGAGATCGTTTGTGCCAATACTGAAAAAGTCGCATTCCCTGGCAAGGGCGTCGCAGATGAGGGCCGCAGCCGGGGTTTCTATCATGACGCCAAGGGGCAGTTCCGGCGCGTGCTGCAGGTTCTGGGCGCTGAGTTCCTGATGCATTTCCTGCATGATGCGGCGCACCTGCTGCACTTCGTCCATGGCTGAAACCATCGGCAGCATGATGGCCACGTTGCCGTAGACCCCCGCGCGCATGAGCGCCCGCAGCTGCGTACGAAAAATTCCCTGATGGCGCAGGCAAAAGCGTATGCCGCGCAGGCCCAGGGCCGGGTTGGGCTCCTTGAGCGCCGCCTGGGCGTGCAGCATCTTGTCTGCGCCCACGTCAAGGGTACGAAAAACAACGCGCTCCGGTGAAATCTTTTGGGCCACAAGGGCGTATTCGGCCAGCAGTTCTTCTTCGTCGGGCAGGCGGCCCTTGAGATAGGCAAACTCCGTGCGGTACAGGCCCACGCCGTCGGCGCCGCTGCACGGCACTGCCGCAAGCTCTTCGCTGCTCTCCAGATTGGCCTGAACCACCACACGCACGCCATCGCACATTTCAGCGGGCCAGCGGGCCGTCTTGAGCGTGAATTCTTCCCAACCATTGAATTCGACTCGGCGGGCCTCATAACGGGCCATGTCCGCCTCATCCGGGTCCAGCAGCACGCAGCCGCCAAGGCCGTCAATAATGACCTGCTCGTCTTCCCTGGCCACGGTCACAAGGCCGGTAACACTGGAAAGGCAGGGGATGCGCAGGCTGCGCGAAAGGATGGCCGTGTGCGAGGTGGGGCCGCCCTCGGTGGTCAGGATGCCCAGCACGCAGTCCAGGTTCAGCTCCATAACATCGGCTGGAGAAAGATCTTCGGCCACCAGCACGCCCGGTTCAGCGGAATCCCGCGTTTCGGAAGGGCCAGTGGAGAGGCTCTCGCGCAGGCGCAAACCCACAGCGCGGATATCCTGCGCGCGGTCACGCAGATAGGGGTCGTCCATGCCCCGGAACAGGTCGCACAGTTCGTCAACCGTCAGGCGCAGGGCCCAGGGCGCGGCAATGAGCTTTTGTTCGATGCGCGCGGAGGCTGTGTTGAGCAGTTTGGCGTCGCGGGCCATTTCCATCTGCGCGGCAATAACCTCACGGTATTCGGCCAGGTCTTCGGGCACGTTGTCCATGGTGTTTTGCAGAGAAACGCGCACGTTTTCAGCCGCAAGGCGCAGGGCGGCCTGCTCGGCCTCCACTTCAGCGGGCGTGATGCGCCGCTCTTCATCCTGCCGCAGCTTGTGCATGAAGCGCACCCGGCCAATGGCTATGCCGGGAGAAACTGGAGTGCCAAAAAGTACCGCGCGGGCCATATCAATCCTGCATGGTGCTGAGAAGGCGGGCCAGGCCGCAAAGGGCCTCGCGGGCGTCATGCCCCTGAGCCAGAAGCGTCAGTTCCGCGTTGAAGGGTGGGGCAAGTGAAAGAACGTCAAGCATGCTTTTGGCGTCAACCTCGCCGGTCTCGCTGATAAGCTGAATGGCCGACGAATAGCGCTGGGCTTCCTGGGCCAGTCGTGCCGCGGGCCTGGCGTGGAGGCCATTGCGCAGATTGAGGCAAAGCCGCATTTCCAGCCCGCGTGACGTTTCTTCAATGGTTTCTTCCATTTCCTCACCTTTTAACAATGTCAGGGCGGTTGGGGCCGTATATGGCACGGCCGCGCCGAATGTCTGCCTCGACCTTGCGCCAGCCCGGCTGTGCCTGCTGGCAGTCGGGGACATACTACATACCTATGAGGTCAACGTCCATGAGAATCAACGCCCCCAGCGTCATGGCCCACAGCAGTATGCGCGGCAGGCGGAGCCGCGCCACAAGCCAGGATGCGCCCAGTACCGCCAGCGCGCCCAACAGGTAAACGTCCCACGGAAAGGGCTTCAGGCGGCTCATGGGCAGATGCCAGATGACCAGGGCCACCAGCACCGCATTGACCATCTTGAGCCTGTCCACCCAGTTGATGAGGTTGAGGCGTTTCAGGCGCACCAGCACCGGCATGCCGTGGCGCAGACCTGAAAAAAAACTGCCCGCCCTGAACAGCAGCAGGGCGAAAAAAAATGCCACAGCCAGGAATCCTGCCAGAGCTATATGGCCAGTAAGCAGCAGGGCCACGCTCACAAGCGCCCACAGGGGCAGCAGGGTGCCGCTGAAAAACGAATCACCCAGGGCCGAAAGCGTGGTGGCCAGGGTTTCGCGCACAGAGCTTACGGCGGACTCAGGGAGCGTGCCCTTGGCTATTTCTTCTTCCAGCGACAGCAGAATGCCCACAAAAAGCGGGATCATGAAGGGATGGGTGTTGCTGTGCCCGCCATAGCGGGCAAAGGCCCGGGCGCGGGCCGCGCCTTCGGGATACAGCCAGCGCAGGGCGGGACTCAGCACAAAGAGCAGCCCCACCTGCTGCATGCCCCGGGCTGTGGTGGCCGCATTGATGCAGCATGTGCGACCAAGGCAGTTGAGTGCGACGAGTGTGGGATACATCAGTGCGTCCTGCCCGCATGAAGTCCGGAGTTCACCGGAACTTCGCCCAAAGCCGTGGGGGGTGGCGTACCTTGACGTCTGCCGCCTGCGGCAGATGAACGGACGCACGGCGGCGTTGCGGTGGTTAGAGGTTGCGGTGGTTAAAGGTTGCGTTGGGAGTCTGTATCAGCCGTGATCAGGGCGTATATTTCTTTGCCGCTCCAGCCGCGCACCATATCCTGTACCCGGCGGGCCACCTGCCGGGGCTTGCCCTCCGGGCCGCCCGCTTCCAGTTCCTGCCGCAGCAGGGCCAGAACCTCGTTTTCAGGGCTGCGGCTTACCTGCTCCGGCGGGCCGATGATGACGGTAATTTCGCCAAGCAGGTCGTCGGGCAAATCTTCGCTGTTTTCCAGCCGAATCAGTATAAATTCCTCATGCTCCTTGGTCAATTCGCGGCAGACCGCCGCCTCGCGCGGGCCCAGCAGCTTGGCTGCCCGTGACAGGCTTTCTTTAAGGCGATCCTTGCGCTCAAAAAAAATGAGGGAGCCGGGCACATGGGCGAAAGCGGTAAACAGGGCGTCGCGCCCCGAAGCGTCGCGCGGCAGAAAGCCAAGAAAGCTGTGCGGCAGGGGCGGCAGACCCGCTGCGGAAAGGGCCGTTACAGGCGCGGAGGGGCCGGGCAGGGGGGAGACCGCCAGGCCTTCCTTGCGGCAGGCGCGCACAAGGCGGTAGCCGGGGTCGGCCAAAAGCGGCGTGCCCGCGTCGGAAACAAGGGCCACACTCTGGCCTTCGCGCAGAGCCCGCAGCACATGTTCCTGCCGATCGGCCTCGTTGTGGTCGTGGAAGCTCAAAAGGCGGCGCGCCTCAATGCCGCAGTCGCGAAAAAGGCGGGCCGTGCGGCGCGTGTCTTCCGCAAGCACGAGGTCGGCCTCGGTCAATACGGCGCGTGCCCTGGGAGAGAGATCACCAGGGTTGCCAAGAGGTGTGGCTACTATCCAGAGCCGGGGGGCAGTCAAAGGCATGGCAAAAATGCTCCAGGTGCAGGGTAGAGCCATTGCGCAGGGCGCAGATGACATCAAAGCGGCAGGGCTGTTCCCATGCCTTGTGGGCCGCCAGCCACGCGCGGGCAGCGCGGCAGAGGGTGCGCTGTTTTGCGATGCCCAGGGCATGGACGGGGCCGCCGTGGCTGTCGCTGCCGCGCGTTTTCACTTCAACAAAAACAATGGTGTCGCCGTCACGGCAGACGATATCCAGTTCCAGACGGGCCTGACGCCAGTTACGGTCAAGTATGGCGTAGCCCTTGCGGGACAAAAGGGCCGCTGCGGCCTCCTCACCCTCTTTGCCCAGAAGCAGGTGCGTGGCTGTGCCGTTTTTTTTGTCAGCGCCCTTGGGCTGCCCGTCTTCAGGGGCAGAGTGCTTCTTGCGGGCCATTTTGTCAAAAAGCCCCGGCAGCAGGCGGCGCAGGTTCACAGCAAACTGCCCTGACGCACGGCAGCGGGTTTTTCCTCACACACGCCACGGAAGGTCAGCCGGTGCTGCGGGCAGGGGCCAAGGCGGCGCAGCGCCTCGTAATGCTCTCTGGTGCCATAGCCCTTGTGGACGGCGAAACCGTAGCCGGGCCAGCGTTTGTCAAGGCTGGCCATGAGCCTGTCGCGGCAGGTTTTGGCCAGAATGGACGCGGCGGAAATGGCGGGCTCTGTGGCGTCGCCCTGTATAATGGCGCGCTGGCGCGGGGGCGTGCCCGCATGGCCCAGGCTCCACAGGCGCGCCAGAACGTGTTCGGGCAGGGTTTTGTCGCCGTCAATGAGCAGAAGGGCCGGCGTTGTGCGCAGGTGGCGTATTGCCAGGCTCATGGCCTCAAAGGTGGCCTGAAGAATGTTGATGGCGTCAATGCGGCGCGGCCAGACGATGCCGAGCCCCCAGCTTACGGCGCAGGCCTTGATGCACGGAGCCAGCGTGTCGCGCTGTTTGGCAGTGCAGGCTTTGGAGTCCGTAAGGCCGGGCAAATCGAAGCTTGCGGGCAGGATGACGGCCCCGGCCACCACCGGCCCCGCAAGGCAGCCACGCCCGGCTTCATCCACTCCCGCCGTGATGCCGGGATCGTTGGGGCGGTCTGCTGGAAAAAACAGACTGCCTTGCAGATCGGGCGGGCGCGATGGGCGGGAGGAGGATTTTTTCACGCTCGGTTTCCTGATTATGGCGACTCTGGCAATAAACGCGCAAGAGGCGCGCCATGAGTGCGGTTGCCCGCCATCTCACGGCGCGCCGTCAAAAAGGCGCAGTGTGTTATCTGATGCCTCAGCAGGCTATCAGAAGCGGCCACGCGGCTTGATACGCGCCGCTTTGCCCTTGAGGGCGCGCAGGTAGTACAGACGGCTGCGGCGCACGCGGCCCTGGGTGACCAGTTCCACGCGGTCGATGAAGGGCGAGTTCATGGGGAAGATGCGTTCCACACCCACGCCGTCAGAAACCTTGCGCACCGTAAAGGTGGCATTGGTGGTGCCGCGTTTGATGCGGATGACGTTGCCCTGGAAAACCTGGATGCGCTGTTTTTCGCCTTCCACGATACGCAGATGTACTTTCACCGTGTCGCCGGAGCGAAACGCGGGTACATCCATGCGCATGTTTTCCCGTTCGATTTTTTTGATGATATCCATCGTGAACTCCTTGCAAATCCGGGCGGATTGTTGCGTCGTTGCGTAGCGGCGCCGATGCGTTCAGGCCGCCTGTTTTGTCAGCTGTAATCGCCTAAAATTCTGTCTGCCAGAATTGCGGCGGCGCTGCGCACCGAAAGGTGGTTATACCCTAAAAACCGCACAGGGCGAATCAGACCGTCACATTGTTCCAGCACTTCGGGGGCAAGCCCCTTGGCTGTGCCGAGACAAAGCATGACCGGCCCCTGGCTGCACCAGTGTCGCACTTCCTGCGGCGTCATGAGCGGGCCCTTGTGAGCCTGCCCTGTATTTTTGCCGGGCCAAACGGCAGAACTTGCCACCAGTTTGGGCCGGACGCCGTGCCGTGCGGTCATATGCGCCACGGCCTCGTCCAGAGAGGTTGCGGGACAAACCAGACCAAGAGCCTGTGCCCGGTCGGCGTTGCCTGAACCTCCCGGACCCCGCGTCCAGTGGCGCAAAATTTCATCCAGCACCCGTAGTTGGTCTTGCAAGGGGGTCACCACATGGAAAAAACCCATTGCATAGCTGCGGGAAATTCGGGCTATATCGTGTATGTCGAGATTTGTCAAAGAGGAAGCGCCGGATTTTTTCGCGTCAAGCTGCACCGGATAGTGCACAAGACAGAACGAAAGGTTGCGCCCCGGCCTTTCGCGGGGAGCTTCGGCCAGTGTCAGCACATCTTCTTTTGTCAGCGGGGCGGAGTCCAGCAAGTCAGGCCGCATGCGCAATGTGGCCAGCACGGACTGCCGCCGCCGCCACTGCTCGATACGCGCGTGATCGCCGCCACGCAGCACTCCGGGCACGGGCAGACCTTCCAGAACTTCTGGACGGGTGTAGTGCGGATATTCCAGAAGGCCGTGCGAAAAGCTTTCGTCCTCGCCGGATTCTTCCTTGCCCATAAAGCCGGGCATAAGGCGCGAAACAGCCTCAATGACAGCCAGAGCCGCCGTTTCGCCGCCGTTGAGCACCACATCTCCCACGCTCACGGGCTCGATGGAAAAAATATCCAGCAGGCGGGCGTCAATGCCTTCATACCGGCCGCAGACGATGGTCAGGTCTTCTTCACGCGCCAGTTCGGCAGCCATGCTTTGCGTCAGCGGGCGGCCGCCGGGCGTCATGAGCAGGATGCGCCCCGGTTGCCCGATGGAGCGCAGCGCCGCTGCCAGGGGTTCGCCCTGCATGACCATGCCGGGCCCGCCGCCGTAGGGGCGGTCGTCCACATGCCGATGCTTGCTGGTGCTGAACTCGCGGGGATCGTGAAAGGAAAAATCTACAAGCCCAGCTTCCCGCGCACGGCCCATAAGGGCTGTGGACAGAGGCGACTGGAAAAATTCGGGAAAGAGGGAAACCAGGTGAAAGCGCGGCATGGGCGGAGAGTGCCGTAAAACGCCTTGTCTTGCAAGAAGAGCTTTGCCTGTGAGGGGGACGGGGCGGCCACGCCTTACCAAGAAAACGCTGATTTATTCCGTTTGGCGGACTTGCTTCACTTTTTTTGAAACAGTCGAGGACGGAAGAGTCCACTCCTGCTTCAAAAAAAGAGCGCGCCTTGCCAAACGAAATACCAGCGCGTTTTCAGGAAGCTCTTTAATCAGTGCTTCTCTCTATAAGACCGCGCGGCTTACGGTGGTGGCGTGAAGAGTTTTAGGGGGTGGGGGTGTGGGGGAGGCGACCCTTTTGCAAAAGGGTCCCTCCCCCACAAAATCTTTCACATGATCATCGACGTGGACAACCACGTCCCCCCCCCACAAAATATTTCACATCACCATACCATACCATACCATCTCATCTAGCCGAGGCTGTTGAGGACGCCGCTCCAGTGCGCGCGCAGGGGGCGGCCTGTCACAAGAAGGGGGCGTTCCGACGACACTGGGGCTGCCACGCACAGCCAGTGTTCGGCACAGGGAATAAGCTGCCAGCCGATGTACCTGCACGGCGTAGTCTGACGGGCGCTGATTGGGCCAATGGAAAACCCAGTGCTTCCTTCATGGCAGAATTGCGCGCGGCCGCGCCTTTGCCCGAAAAATCCGCTGTTGACCAGGGCGGGGTCACGGGAGAGGCCAAGCCCGGCGGACTTGAGAAGGGCCTCCTTGATGGTCCAGCGCCGTAACGCATCACGGGTACTGGATTCTTTGGCAAGGGGGGCGGCCAATTCCTTGCCGGAATAGGCGCGGGGGTTTGGCGGCGGATTGATCAGGGATTCTGCGTCAACAGCCAGACAGGGGCGAAATTCCAGCAGTGCCTCACTGTCCAGCGATTCGGCGTTTTGGTGACAGGGCTGATTGTTACCTTCGTGCCCCAGATGGAACGCGGCGCAGAACGCCGCATGGCCGCTGTGGCTGAACGCGGCCCGCCAGTCTGGCATCACGGGCCTTCCCAGGTAGTCTATATCAAGCCCCTTAAGGCTCAGCCAGGTCATGTGCGAATGCATGTCGGCATGTTGCCGTGGACTTTGGGCGGCATCAGCCGTGCCGCGCGTGATTATGGAGGCATGCGTGGCGGCCATGACCAGCCGTATGAGCAGCGCCCGTGCAAGCAGGCGGCTGCACCGGGCCTTGAGGGCGGCATCGCTTGAGCCGAAGCATTGCAGGTGGCCCAGTTGCGCCGGGCTGAGCCAGGGCATCAGGACTTCTTCCAGATGGGCACACCAATGGTGCAGGGCCAGCCCCTCCAGGCGTGGCAAAGGAGAATATAGAATGACAATGCCGCGTTTGGCGGCCTGTGCCGCCCATATCCAGCGCAGGTCAGCAACGGACGCCTGCGCCCACGCGCCGGAAGGCTGCGCGGCGGGCGGAAAATCTGCCTGCTCTGCGGATGTCTGCCCCGACGGGGAGAGGAACAAAGACTGTTCGGGAAATCTTTCGTCAGTACCTGCTTTACCCATGATGCCCTACTTGCTTTTTGCTTCCGGTTGGGCCTCTGAGGCGGCCGTGCCCGGCGAGTCTGGGCCCGTCGAGTCTGGGCCGGACGATTCGATGCCGGATGTTGCTGCCTTGCCGCCCTCGTTGCGTTGCGGCGTAGCGTCCGTTTTGCCTGGCTGGCCAGATTTGCCCGAAGCGGGCTGGCCGGGGACAGTCTGGCCGGGAACGGGTTTGTCGGGAGCGGGTTTGCTGGGAGCGATATGGCCGGGCGAACCGGCGTTTTTGCCGTCAGTCGCGCTGGCAGCGGGCGCTTCATGTTGCCAGAACCTGAGCCATGACGGCGCTTCACCGTGCCATGCCCAGTAGCCTCCAAGGCTGGCGGCTGCGAGAAGGAGCAGGGCCAGGACGGTCATGAAGGCGCGGCGCACGCGCGAGTGGCCGAGGCGGGCGGGCAAGCCGTAAGGGTCGTCAAGCGAGCGCTGCGCGCCGGGGGGCATTTGGCCCACGGCCGTGAGCGCGCCGCCCATGGTAAAGTTTATGGGCGCGCCGGTGTTGACGGCCCAGCCGGAAGCGTCCAGCAAGGGGCCGAGGCTGCGGCGGCGCAGTTTGAACCATGCCATGACCACGGATGGGCCGGAGATCACGGCGAAAATAACCAGCAGCGCCATGGGCCACCACCAGCCCAGAGAAAAAAGGGACCTGGCGATGTAGGTGAACGAGGCGCTGACCATGCTTATGCCCACACTGACGGCGGCAAAAATGCCTGCGCTTTTCGCAATGTCAAAGGGCTGTTTTGGCGGCGCGGCCTTGGTCGCCGCATCTGCCTGCCCGGTGGCTGTGGAACTGGCAAGCTTGGATGAGGCGCTGGAAATGGCCGCATCCTTGGCGGCTACCAGTTTTTGCAACTGCCCGCCCACAAGATTGGCAAAGCGTATGTAGGGAGCCCACATGGCTTCGCGCAGGCTGATGGGATTGCGCACTACACGCAGCAGCGTACTGTCCCATGGCTGACCGGCATTGTCCACAAAAACGCCGTGACGGCCTTCAATCAGATCATCGGCCGAGCCTGCAGTCAGGGCGGCGGCGATGGTGGCCGTATGCTCCTTGCCGCTGGCGTCTTTACGGACGCAAAGACAGTAGAGCAGGCAAAGGTGGCTTTGGGTGGCCAGGCGCACGTGGGCGCTCACATCGTCCACATGCACGCACAGCGAGCAGGAGCGGCTGTCGATATACAGAGTGCCAGCCAGGAATATGGCCCTGTTGCCGGGTTCGTAAAAATCCGCAAATGAAACAAAGTTCATGAGCAGTGTGTAAAGATTGGCGTGCAGCAGAACAAGCTTTTCAAGATCACGCAAAGCGTCCATGCGGGGGGCGGCCAGGTCGCGATCCACATATGCGGCGAATGCCTTTTCCGTGGCGGGCGAAAGCAGCGCGTCCAGTTCTTCGTCTGAAAGCCTGTCCACAGCTTCTTCAGGACTCAGGGGCAGAAATGTTCTGCCAAGGGGATCGCCGTCGGGAGCAAGCGCCAGAGGCGGCTGGTCTTGAGCACTGAAGGGGGCGGCGTCTTCCGGAGCGCGGGAAAACTTTGGTTTTTGCGCCAGCAGCGCGGCATAGGGCGCAAAACGGTTCTGGATGGCGCGCCAGGTCTCTTCATCAAGAACAGGTGCGACGTCTGTGCCGGCGTGCCCGCTTTTGGGCGGGAGCAGCAGGGTTTCAAACAGGCGGCGGAAGGCGCGTACGTCTTTTTCCCATGCGGGATTGATGCCCGCTTGCAGGTCAAGCGGTTGCCCGGCGGCTATTCTGGCCAGGGGGCGGCGGCTCAGATGGTCCATTGAAAAAAGTTCTGTAGCCGCGTTTTCCGGTGAGGCCAGTTCGTTTTCTTCATTAAGCGCAGGCAAGGTCTGGGGCGCGAAGGCGGCCATGCGGCAGCGGGCAAAGTAGTCGTCCAGCTTGGGGCCGAGCCTTTGCATGAGGCCCCAGGCTTCGGCCGTGTCGCGGCCCAGGGGCAGGTCTGCGTCACGCGTTTTTTGCCGCCACTCACGCACGGCGTGCAAGGCTTCACGAAAGTGTCCGGCAAGGGCGGCGTCAAGGCCGGGCATGCCGGAATCGTCGCGCATGCCGCCAATAATCGTAAGGCCGGAGATGATAAAACGGCTGACCTCGTCTCCCGTTGCATCCTGAGCGTCCACCGAAGTGGAGGGAACAACGCCGTCACCGTTGAAGGCGTAACCAGCGGCAGCGCTCAGCGCGGCGGCCGCCTGGCGGCGGTCGACACTGGTTTTATCTTCGGCCCCGGTCTTGTCCAGCACCAGGCGCGCGGCGGCCAGCATGTTGACGCCTTCGGGGGTGTCCTGCCGCAAGATATCCAGAGGAAGTTTTGCGCGGCGCTCCCTGAGGCGTGATGGATGGCTGACGCGCTGGCACAGCCAGTCCACGGCATCGAGAATTTCCCTGGCGCGGATGCGCCCGTCGCTGTCTGCGTCCAGGAGCGTCAAGGTCTGCGCGTCAAATTCGAGCCCATAGGTGGGGCAGCTCATGGCCATCCAGAGTTTGGGATCGAGCAGCCGCAGGTCTTGCCACTCCGCATCGGTAGACAGCAGGGCCTGATCAAGCCCGGCCATACGGCGAAACGTGAAGACAGGGCCGCAATGCCCTGCGGGATTCTGTTGTTCTGTATCGGAAGGAGGGCAGGCAGTATCTTTGGGCATGATAGTGTCCGTATGTAAAGCAGAAGAGTTATCACTCTGTAATATATGGAATAAAAATGTCAGAAATGGCTTTGGATACAAAAAAGCGTCCTGTCGCACGTCTGTGTGCTACAGTGTTACTCATAATGGTTATCAAAAAACCGTAGTGAGGTCGAGCGTTTTACGTTTTAGATATGCATGAAAAAATATTTCGGCAAAAAGCCTGAGGCAGCGCAAGTAAGCAGCCGGATCGGGTCGTCACCGCGGCTGACATGTGCTATTTTTCAAGGCGAACAGCTCTATATGTATAGCATTTTTGCATTGAGAACATCCATTCTCAAGCTTCCAGGACGCCCGCTTCGGCGCGTAACCACGCAAATACATAGCGGTGCTGTCTTCGCGGCAGCCATTGCCCGCAGGGCCTGCCTGAAACGTTGACGAAACCGTCTTACGGTTCAGGCAAGCCCTGCGGGCACCGTTGAAGCTGCGCTTGCGCCTCCGCGGCGGGCGTCTACTCACGCAGCCGCCAGAGCAATTTCAAGGTGAAATAGCTCTAATGAGGCAGTCTTTGTATTTCTTCTTCAATCAACGCAACAAGCTCCGCGCCGGTCATGCGCACGGAACGCGCAATAAGAATGAGAGCGTTGAGCGATGCGCCACGCTCCCCGGTTTCAAGTTGCGCAATGTAGACCCGCGACAGCCCGGCAAAGTCGGCAAACTGCTCTTGTGACAGGCCGCTGCGGACGCGGATAATGCGCACAGTTTTGGCAATGGCTGTGTTCAGCCCCGGTAAAATTTGCATAGAGTATGTGTAAAGCTTTTACGCTGAAACCAAGTATGCGATTGCATACAAAATTA
>NZ_JAVESS010000023.1 GCF_034006445.1 Desulfovibrio sp.
TCCAACTCTCTGCGGTCAGACGAACTGACCTCCGGCGTGGGGCTGCTCAAGGCCGAGATGCGTGCCCTGGGCAGCCGCTTTATGGAGGCGGCCGATGCCTGCCGCGTACCGGCGGGCAAGGCCCTTGCCGTGGACCGTGAGGCTTTTGCCAGGCAAATGAGTCAGTTGGTGGAGTCGGAAGCCAATATACGTCTTGTGCGGCATCAGGTGCAGTCTCTGGACGACGCGGTGCTGGAACCGTTCAGGGGAGAGGGGCGCGCCATTGTCGTGGCTGCTGGCCCGATGGCTTCAGACGGGCTTTCTGCCTCTCTGGCCGGAGTGCTGGGCGAAAAGCACTGCTATTTTTATGACGCCATCGCCCCCATCGTCTGGACGCATTCGTTAAATATGGATGTGGTTTTTCGCGCCTCCCGCTATGGCCAGGAAAACGGCGAGGGCGAGGGCGAAGGCGATTATCTGAACTGCCCCATGAGCCGTGAAGAATATGACGTTTTTTATCAGGCCCTGCTGGACGCCCAAAAAGTGGCTGCACACGAATTTGAGCAGGAAAAACATTTTGAGGGCTGCATGCCCGTGGAGGCCCTGGCAGAGCGCGGCCCCCGCACCCTGACCTTCGGCCCCCTGAAGCCCGTGGGTTTTGTGGATCCCCGCACAGGACGCCGCCCGTGGGCCATTGTGCAGCTTCGTGCCGAAAACGCCAACAGCGACACGTGCAATCTTGTGGGCTGCCAGACCAAGCTGACCCAGGGGGAGCAGGCCCGCGTGTTCCGTCTGGTGCCTGGGCTGGAAAAGGTGGAATTTGCCCGTTTCGGCAGCATGCACAGAAATACCTACGTAAACGCGCCGCAGGTGCTGGCTGAAGATCTGTCGCTCAACGTGCTGCCGGGCGTGTTCCTTGCCGGGCAGATCACCGGCGTGGAAGGCTATGTGGAGTCCGCCGCCAGCGGCCTGTGGCTGGCCCTGCTGCTGGACGCCCGCGCCCGTGGGATTACGCTGCAAAATCCCCCGGCTGAAAGCGCCCTTGGCGCCCTGATCAACCATTTGCGCACACCTGTCAAGCGTTTTCAGCCGTCCAACGCCCATTTCGGCCTTATGCCGGAGTTGGGCGAAAGGGCGCGCAAAAAAGACCGCAAGGCTCTATATTCCGCCCGCGCTCAGGAAGCCTTCGGTTTGTGGCTTCAAGAGGCCAGGGCCGCCGGGTTGGTCTGAGTCTCCTCAGAAGGGAGCAAGCCGTGAAACGCTTTGTGGTGGAGGGACCCTTTTGTAAAAGGGTCTCCTCCCCCACGCCCCCACCCCCTAAAACTTTTATATTAGAGCAATTTCACTAGCGATGCTGTCGCCAGCCGTAGCGATGCTGTCGTGCCCCGTAAGGCGGTTCCCGCCAACGGTTCAGGCAAGCCCGCAGGAGCGGGAAACGGCTACCGCGAGAATGGGTATTCTCAATGCGCAAATGCTCCAGAGCCTGTTAACTTTGGCAAAAGTTAACAGGCTTTAACGTTGCACGAGAGTACGGCGCGTCGCAACCGGGTGTTGATTCAGTCGGAAATTGCGATTCTCGGCTGAATCAACACGCTGAAATGTTTTACATTTCAAAGTTGATCTGGCCAGACATAGTACAGCGAGAGTACGGGTTTGAAGCGGTGGTGGGGGAGTAACCGCGCCTTTCAGGGGTTGCAACTTTCAAAGGGCATCCCTCTGCGTCCACAAAAGCGAACGCCGTCAGGTGGTATTTGGGGCTCTTTGGCTCTGCATGCCGTCGGGCGGCAATTTTTGTCGCAACGTTTGTCGCAATTTTTGTCGCAAACGGGGCGCGGGCGGCGCACGTCCGCAGCGCAGAAGCTCAGTTTGAGGGGGGGATGTCCAGCTTTGCCGCCTTGCGCCGCGCCAGCAGCAACCGGATATGGCCTCCCAGCATGATAAGCACCACGGAGGCGGCAATGAGCACAATGCCCAGCAAAAGCGGCAGGCTGAAAGGCTCCCTGAAAACCAGTATGCCCACGATAACGGCGGTAACCGGCTCCAGGACGCCCAGCACCGACGTAAGGGTGGAGCCGATGCGCTGCACGGCCAGAATGAGGGTGTAGTTGGAAACTACGGCGGTGATTACGGCCAGCAGCAGGGCCAGCGCCAGTTCCTTCCAGCTGCTCAGCAGTTGAAAGCTGCCGAAAGCCAGAGAATTGACCAGCGAGCAGAGCGCGCCAAAGGCCATGACATAGAAGGTCAGCATAAGACCGGTGACATTGGTGATGCGCGCAGCGTAAATGCTTGTGATGTAGATGGCGTTGCACACGGCCGAAGACAGCGCCAGCATGAGGCCAAAGGCGTTAATGCCCGTGGCGCTTCCCGCAGAGCTTCCCCCTGCCGGAGTTCCATTGCTGATCAGGTATACTCCGGCGATGGCAAGAACCACGGCCACAGCCGTGATCCAGGAAAAACGCTCGTGAAAAAAGGCGATCATGATGAGCATGACCATGACGGGATAGGAAAATTGCAGCGTGGCCACGACGCCGCTGGGCAGATGCGTAAAAGCCTCAATGAAGAGCAGAGCGGCCAGGGTGTACATAA
This sequence comes from Desulfovibrio sp., assembly GCF_034006445.1. NCBI lineage: Bacteria > Pseudomonadati > Thermodesulfobacteriota > Desulfovibrionia > Desulfovibrionales > Desulfovibrionaceae > Desulfovibrio > Desulfovibrio sp. The sequence goes on from NZ_JAVESS010000023.1 coordinate 2,566, forward strand.
GGCTCATGCCCGCCAGCTTGAGCAGGTTGCGCCCAGACGTGTGAAAGCGCTCGCCGCGCGCTATGAGAAAAAGCCCCAGTACGACGGTAGCTATGAAAAAACGGTAAAAAAGCACGGTGGCAGGAGAAAGGCCCTGAGCCATGAGCGGCAGGCTGAACAGGGGGATGAGCCCGAAGGCGGCCGAAGAGAGCAGACTGTAAAAAAAGCCCATGACATCCTTCTTTATGCGCAGGTGCGCGTATCTTGAATATCGAATAAAGTAAGTTATGGCAATGGGTTGGAGATCTGGGAAAAGATTGTGTTTGTCTGCTTTTTCACGTGGTTACCGATGCAAGGGCTGATAAAAAAGGCCCGTCTGCTGCAGTGCAGAACGGGCCGTATGTGGACATTCGGGGTATGTCGTCAGGGAAGGTATGGGGCATCGGCCGTAAAACAGGCCAAATCTCCCCTGGACGCAGCGGTGTGCCGCGCCAAAATTGCTGGCATGAGTGTGCTTGCTGCCCTAGCGGGACTGGTCAAGCACCACTTCTGCCTCGGGGTGAGCCTGGCGCAGGGCCTCATGCATGGCGGCGGCGTCAGCAAACGCGCGGAAGGGCCCGATGCGTTCGTCGCCCATGGCCGCGCTGTAGTGCACATAGTAGGCCAGATCCGCTTGCAGGGGAGTGCCGCTTTCATCGCTGACGACTTCAAGCTCCACCTTGCCAACGCCGCGCTGGCCAAGATCAAGCTGCTTGGCGGCGGCAAAGGAAAGGTCGATGATGCGGCCGCGCACAAAGGGGCCACGGTCGGTCACGCAGACCATGACGCTTTTGCCGTTTTCCTGATCGGTTACCCGCACGACAGTGCCCATGGGCAGGGTGCGGTGGGCGGCGGTGAATGTATACATGTCATAGCTGAGGCCGCTGGCAGTGGCGCCGCCGTGCGAATCACGGCCGTACCAGGATGCCTTGCCGGAAAAAACTTCACTTTCCTGGGCGCGCTTGAGCCAGATGTCGCGGCTGTCGGTGCCCTGTTCGGAAACCTGCTGAGCTTTCGCTGAAGATTTTGCGGCCTTGCGGCTTTTGGACGATTTGTCCGATCTGTCGGACTTGGCCGACTTGCCGGACGAGGATGCTTTTTCAGATTTGTCTGAAGATTCTGATTTTTTTGACTTTTCAGACGTGCCTGAGCGCGATTCGGACTTCTGTGGTTTTTTTGAGGCGGCAGAAGCGGATACACCGGAGGAGGTATTGTCAGAAGGAGAGCTTGCTGAAGCCGCGTCGGCTTTCATGGGGGCGGTCAACAGCATACATGTGACCGCAACAGCCAGCATGGAAGGCCAGCGTGAATACTTCATGATCATTCCTTGGTTACTGTTCGAGGCTGCCCGGCTAAGCGGACGGATCACGCCCGTGATCCTGACCCTGGAGACCTCCGATGACGGTAGATGCGCCTTGCGCCCTGAACCTGTCAGTCTCAATCAGGGAGTGCCTTTTCTTGGTGCCAAGAATATACAGTAATAAAAACTGCGGTGTCAAACTGATAAAATTTTTTATTACAGCTAGTTAGCGTAAAACTTTTTCTAGACAATCACTAGAAAGGTCACAATTGGCAAAAATTACCATTTGCAGGGTCGAGATCCGCAACCCTGACGAAGGCAAAAAATGGGCAAAATTCTTGGTCTGAGCAGAGGATTTTTTGACGTGACACGCAGGGCAAGCATTGAAAAAAGCCTCTGCGCTGAAAACCAAAACTGGTAGTCAACTGAAACACGAACAAAAGTTTTAGGGGGTGGGGGTGTGGGGGAGGGGACCCTTTTGCAAAAGGGTCCCTCCCCCACAAAGCACAGCGTATGTTCCTATTGCTATGGAATCCCTAATTAAAGAGCCTCCTGGAAACGCGCAGTTATTTCGTTTGGCAAGGCGCGCTCTTTTTTTGAAGCAGGAGTGGACTCTTCCGTCCTCGACTGTTTCAAAAAAAGTGACGCAACGCCGCCAAACGGAATAAATCAGCGTTTCCCTAGATGTCGCTCTGGGGCGGGCGCTGGAGCAGCCGCTCCAGAGAGGCCGTGGCCTCTTCCCCGGTCAGGCCCTGGCGCGGGGCCAGTTGGGGCAGGTTTTCCACTGCGTCGCAGGGGCGCACATACAGGGGTTCAATGTCCTTGTCGTCAAATTCGCCATGGCGGGCCAGCAGGCACAGTGCATTGATGTCAGGCGTTACCAGTTCGTCCAGCGTGATAATGGGCGCGCCTTCGTCGGCCTTGGGGCCTGTGCCGTCCAGGGCGGGACGCATCAGATCCAGCGGGCAGAAAACAGCGGCGTTGCGTGAAAGGCCGCTGCCGCAAACCCAAATGGTGCGGCTGCCTGCGGGTACGCCGTCGGGCAGGGGAGCCGTGCGGCTGGTCACGATGCGCTTGAGGGCGTCCTCCGGGGAGCACAGATCCACAGTGCTGCTGGGCTGCGTCGGAATCATGGGGCCGTAGGACAGAAAAGACTGGCAGTGTACGAGGTTGCGCCTTGCGTGGGTCAGCACCCAGATGGTCGCTCCGAAAAGGAGCTGCCCGCGCAGCGCCACAGTTGTGGCAAGGGCCTGCATGTAGTCCAGCCCGGTGACGGCGGCCTTGCCCGTTCTGCGCAGGGCGGCGGTTGTCGCCAGAACAAGCCGTATGCCTGTGAAGGAGCCCGGCCCCCGCACGCAGGCGATGCGGCGGAAGCTGGTGGGTTTTATGTCCAGAGCGGCGCAGAGGCCTTCCAGCGCGGGAGCGAGAATTTCCGTGGCGCGGTCGGCTCTGTGCCATTGCTGGGAGCACAGCGTTTTTTCATCGTCGGTAACGACGATTTGCAATACGCCTTCAGCCGCGTTGAGGATAAGCTCGAGTCCGGTGGAATATTGGCTCACGATCCGCTCCCGAACCAGCCAGCGCTTTTGACGATGCGCCAGAGGTCATTGTAGGTGGCCAGCAGCATGAGGGCGACCAGCAGGGCCAGACCGGCCCGCATGGCGTATTCCTGCACCCTGGCGTTGACCGGGCGGCGGAAAATCATTTCCCACAGGCAGAAGACGATCTGGCCGCCGTCAAGCACGGGAATGGGCAGGAGGTTCAGCACCCCCAGGTTGATGCTGATGAGCGCGGCCAGGGCCAGCAGCCCGGCTATGCCTTCATGGGCCTGTTTGCCCACCATCTGCATGATCATGATGGGCCCGCCCACCTGATCCAGGGGAACCACCCTTTCAACCAGTTTTACAAAACTTTTCCAGGTCAGGGCAAGCATATCCGAAGCCTGGGACGCGCCTGCCGCAGCCGAACCCCAGAATCCGTGCTGCACAAGGCGCACCGCGCCCGTGTTGCGTATGCCCACAAGCCAGGCTTTTTCATCTTCGCCGAAGATGGTTTTTCTCACGGACATTTCAGGCCGGATTTCAACGGTCATGATGCTGGGAGGGGGGCTGTCCTGGCCGGACGCGGCGTCTGTCGGAGTACCGTCCTCGCCTGCCGCACCTTCCGCTCCATTGGCGGCGGCCTTGTGGGGGCGCTCAAGCACAACGCTGAGCGGCTGCCCGTTGCTGCGGGCAATGGCGCGGGTCATGTCGTCCCACGCAACGATGGGCTGGCCGTCAATGCGCACGATGGTGTCGCCAGCCTGCACGCCAGCCTTGGCTGCGGGGCCGTTTTCCACCAGTCCGCCCACCTGCGGCAGCAGCAGGGGCGTGCCCCAGCCAAAGGCCAGAATCCAGCACAAGAGCCATGCCAGCAGCATGTTGGCCACGGGGCCAGCGGCCACAACCAGCAGGCGCTGCCAGGCTGGCCGCAGCGAAAAGCTTTCTTCCCGCGTGAAGCCCTCGGGCAGTTCGCTGTCCTCCTGCTCGCCCACCAGGGCTACGTAGCCGCCCAGGGGAACCAGGGACAGGGCGTATTCGGTCTTGCCCCACGTGCGCTTGAGGATTTTGGGGCCAAAGCCCAGAGAAAAGGTGGAAACTCCCATGCCCAGGCTGCGGGCCACGGCAAAATGCCCCAGTTCGTGAAAGAAGATAAGGCCGCCAAGAACAAGGGATACAGCTATTATGGTTATCAGCATGCGGATTCTCCGTCGCGGGCAAGGGTGCGTACAAGCTCGCGGCTCTGGCGGTCAAGGCGCGTGAGGCGCTCCGCCAGGGTATGGGCCTCGCTTTTCAGGGCGGCCATGCGGTCAAAAGGCATGGCCGCGCCCTGTTCAAGCGGGGCACAGAAAGGCTGGTGGCCGGGCTCGCTGGCGTCATGCGCCTTGAGGGCGGCCCCGATCAGCCGGGGTATGTCAAGGAAGGCGCAGCGGCCTTCAAGAAAAAGCTCCACAGCGGCCTCATTGGCCGCATTGAGAACAACACAGCGCCCGCCCCGCAAAGCAAGGGACTGGCGCGCCAGATCAAGACAGGAAAAAACCTCGGTATCCGGCTCATGAAAGGTCAGGGCCGTGGCCGTGAGGTCAAGGGGCGGCACGTCCACTGGCAGGCAGCGCGGCCAGAGCAGGCAGTTGGCAATGGCCAGGCGCATGTCCGCAGTGCCGAGCTGCGCCAGTTGCGTGCCGTCTTCAAATTCCACCAGCGAATGGATCGCCGACTGCGGATGCACCAGAACCTTGATGCGTTGGGCGGGCGTGCCGTAGAGGTGATAGGCCTCGATAACCTCAAGGCCTTTGTTCATAAGCGTGGCGGAATCTATGCTTATCTTGGCTCCCATGCTCCAGTTGGGGTGCTTGAGCGCCTGCGCGGGGGTGATATCCCGCAACTCTTCACGGCTGCGGCCACGAAAAGGCCCGCCGCTGGCCGTGAGGATAAGGCGCTTCACTTCCTGCCCGCGTCCGGCAAGGCACTGGAAGATGGCGTTATGTTCCGAATCCACGGGCAGGATGACGGCCCCGGTGCAGGCGCAGATGCGGCGCACCAGATCGCCAGCCAGAACCAGCGATTCCTTGTTGGCAAGGCAGATGACCTTGCCCGCCAGTGCGGCGGCCAGGGTGCCGTCCAGCCCCGCCGCGCCGACCTGGGCCGAAAGCACGGTGGAGGCTTCGGACAGGGCGGCCATGTGGGCGTAGCCCTCGCGTCCCACCAGAATGGTCGGGGCATAGCCCTGCGGCAAAAGTTTTTTGAGCCCGGTGGCGGCAGCTTCGTCCAGCACTGCCAGATACGGCGGCCGCCAGCGGGCGGCCTGTTCGGCCAGGCGTTCGATCTGGCGGGCGCAGGCAAGCCCGACAATGCGGAAAGCCTGTGGATGGCTCGCAACCACGGCCAGAGTGCTGCGCCCGATGGACCCGGTGGAGCCCAGTATGCACAGGCTGCGCGGCCATGCGCCGTTCCATGCGGCATCTGGCGGGCCGGAAATATAGTCTATGGAAGGGCCGCCCTGACCCGGCCAGAGTTGTGCCATGTCTGCATCCTGTCTGTTGCCGCCGTGATGGGAACCTGCTGCCATGGGCAGGCGGCATGCCCATGTGTAAAAATAGATCCGGCGCTGGAAAATTCAAGCGGCCCTTGAGCCGGGCCGCTGTAAAAAATCGTTTTTCCCGCGTGGCGTAGCGCAAACTTTTTTGCAGCCTCAGCCCGCAAACCCGTCGCTGCCGAACCACGGCCACGGGGCTGGAACAGTAAAAGTGAAGCAAGGCCGCCAATAGAAATAAATCAGCGTTTCCTTAGACAGTGTCGTCACGAGCGCCTTTTCAGGCATCTCTGCGTCGAACTTCGCCCTTTATTCCGGTCGAGTACCATCAGAGTACACTCCCTGCATAAAAGGCTTGTTCTCCTTGATATGACTGAAAATTCATCTCGTGACGACACTGTCTAAAAGAAGAAAAACCACTGGTCCACAACAGCCACCATGGGCATGGCGAACAGCAGGCTGTCGGCCCTGTCCAGAACACCGCCGTGACCCGGCAGCAGGTGGCCGGAATCTTTCACGTTGACCGAGCGCTTGAGGGCGGATTCAAAAAGGTCGCCCACCTGGGCAAAGGCGTTTACCGCAATGCCCAGAAGCGCAAAGGAAAACCAGCCTGTCTTGCCGAAGATCTGTCCGTAGACGGCGCAGAATATGACGCAGGCCACAAGGCTGCCCACCGCGCCCTCGGAGCTCTTTTTGGGGCTGACGCGGGGCCACAGCTTGTGATGCCCAAAGCGCGTGCCGACAAAATAGGCCGCCGTGTCGGAAATGGCCACAGCGGCTATGACAAAGATGAGCTTGGTGGTGGAAAGATAGGTGGCAGGCAAGAGCAGCAGGGGGATATAGGCCAGACCAGCCATAAATATGCCACTGGAAACAAAGGCGTTTTCTTCTTCAAGCACGTCCCACCGAAAAAGAAAGCTCATGGCTGAAAGCACGAAACCCGCGCCAAGAAACACAAGGGCGTCTTGGGGGCGGTGCATCCAGGTCAGGCACAGCATGCCCCAACCAAGGGCAATGGCGCAAACGCGGCTGGAGATGCGCCCGTTGGGCCCCCAGAAAAGCGAATAGAATTCCCACAGGCCCAGGGCTGAAACCAGCAGAATGAAGAACAGCAGGGGCCAGCCCCGCAGCCAGAGCACCAGCAGCAGCACTGCGGCCAGAGCCACGCCTGTTATGATGCGTCGAAAGTCGATGGGATTGGCGGTGGGTTCAATGGGCATCAATTTGCTCCTGTGTTTTGCCAAAGCGGCGCGAGCGCGCGGCATAGGCTTCCAACGCCAGGCGCAGTTGCGCGGCGTCAAAATCTGGCCAGGGTGTCGGAGTGAAATACAGCTCACTGTAGGCGCACTGGTAAAGCAGGTAGTTGCTCAGGCGCTGCTCGCCGCTGGTGCGGATGAGCAGGTCCGGGTCAGGTTGCCCGGCCGTGTAGAGACGCTGCGCCAGGCTTTCCTCGGTGACGTCTTCTGGCTGCACGCCCTCGCGCAGAAAAGACCGCACAGCGCGGACCAGTTCGGCTCTGGAGCCGTAATTGAGAGCAAGATTCAGGGTCATGTGCGGCCCCGGAGCGGTGCGCTTTATGGCGTGGCGCAGGGCCGTGCGCTGGGCCAGCGGCAGGCCGTCCAGATCGCCCAGCACCTTGAGGGCAATGCCCTGTTCTTCAAGGCGGGGCAGTTCCTGGCGCAGAAAATCCAGCAGCAGGGCGAAGAGGGCGCTTATTTCCGTCTTGGGGCGGTTCCAGTTTTCACTGGAAAAGGTATAGAGCGTCAGGTGGCGTATGCCAATTTTGCGGCATTCGGTAACAACGGCGCGCACGGCTTCAGCGCCAGCCTTGTGCCCGGCCTCGCGCGGCAGGTTGCGGGCCTGTGCCCAGCGTCCGTTGCCGTCCATGATGATGGCCAGGTGCGTGGGCAACAGTTCGGGCAAAAGCTCCGTCGGCGGCCCGGCCTGCGGGGCGGGGTCCGTGTCTGGCGTCCGGCTGGGAGGCTGGCCGGACGGGGGCGTGCTTTGTTGCGTCATACTTTCAGCCTGTAGGGAAAAATCCCTGAGGTATTGGCCCGCCCGGTTCCGCGTCAGATACAGTCCGGCGGGACAGGCGAACCGTGCCGCAGCCCGCCCCGTCCTCAATGAACGCGGCGGGCCACGGCCCGTAGCGGGACTATCCGTTTTTCAACGTGAAAATGCCAGAAGGAAGCACTGATTAAAGAGCTCCCTGGAAACGCTGATTTATTCCGTTTGGCGGACTTGCTTCACTTTTTTTAAACAGTAGAGGACGAAAGAGTCCACTCCTGCTTCAAAAAAAGATTGCGCCTTGCCAAACGAAATAACTGTTCGTTTCCTAGATTTCCATTATTTCCTTTTCTTTGGCAGCGCACTTTTTGTCCACATCAGCCACGTACTTGTCCGTGAGCTTCTGCACATCCTCGGTGGCGCGCTTCTGGTCGTCTTCGGTAATAACCTTGTCTTTTTCCAGCTTTTTCAGGCCGTCGTTGGCGTCGCGACGCACATTACGCACCGCCACCTTGGCGTCTTCACTGTATTTGCGCGCCACCTTGCTCAAATCTTTGCGGCGCTCTTCGGTCAGAGGGGGCATGACAATGCGGACGACCTTGCCGTCGTTGACAGGCGTAAGCCCAAGATCTGACTTGAGAATGGCCTTTTCAATAAGGGCTATGCCGCCCTTGTCCCAGGGCTGGATGGTCAGGGTGCGGCTGTCGGGCACGGCTACCGAGGCCATCTGGCTGATGGGCGTGGGGGTTCCATAGTAGTCGGCCTTGATGCCGTCCACAAGGGCGGTTGTGGCGCGTCCCGTGCGCAGTTTGGCAAACTCGCGGTCAAGAGCGGCAAGGGCTTTTTCCATGCGGTCTTCGGCATCGAGAAGGATGCTGTCGATATCCATAAATATTCTCCTTGGGGCTGCGGCCTGCGGCCTGTTCCTGGGGGGATGGCGCTGCGCCTCCCTTGGTAAAAATCTGATGCGGGCTGACACGTAGACTGCCAGACCGCACGGCGCGGGCCTGACTGCCGCGCCGCAGAATGCATCAGGCGTTGCGTACTATGGTTCCCACAGGCTCGCCCATGACGGCACGCCTGATGTCGCCGCCAAGCATGCGGCAGACGATGATGGGCACATTGTTGTCACGCACCAGAGCAAAGGCTGTGGCGTCCATCACGCCGAGGTGGCGGGACAATGTTTCATCATAGGTGATGGTTTCAAATTTTACGGCGTCGCTGAATTTGGTGGGGTCCTTGTCGTAGATGCCGTCCACCTTGGTGCCCTTGATGATGGCGTCGCACTTCAGTTCCATGCCGCGCAGCGCGGCCGTCGTGTCGGTGGTGAAGTAGGGGTTGCCCGTGCCTGCGGCGCAGATGACCACGCGGCCCTTTTCCATGTGGCGCAGGGCGCGGCGGCGGATGAAGGGCTCGCAGACTTCCTGCATGGTGATGGCGGAAAGCACGCGGGTGGGATAGCCCTGCTTTTCAAGCATGTCCTGTACGGCCAGGGCGTTGAGCACTGTGGCCAGCATGCCCATATAGTCGGCTGACGAGCGTTCCATACCCTTGGCGGAGCCGGAAAGCCCGCGAAAGATGTTGCCTCCGCCGATAACCAGGGCCATTTCCACGCCCATGGCAAGAACAGTGCCGATTTCGCGGCATATTTCGGCCACGGTTTCAGGGTCGATGCCCGTTTTATTGGAGCCCGCAAGGGCCTCGCCGCTCAGTTTGAGCAAAATTCGCTTGTATGTCGGTGACATATGTCCGCCTTCGTCTGGATAACCGGCCTGTTTGCCGGGCGATTGTGCAAGGGATCGCCTATCACGCGGGCGTGAAAAAACGGGACCGGGCCACCCCGGGCCCGTTCTCCCGCAACAGGGCAGTCATAACAGAAAATGCGGCTAGCTCAAAGTCTTTTTGCGCACCTGCGGCGGGCGGGAAAAGGGCCATTCTTCAACGCTGAAGGGCAGGCTGCGGGCCATTTCAGCAAGGGCTGTTCTGGTCTCTCTTTCCAGATGGGGCGAAAAGACGATTTTGAGCAGGGCCGTTTTGGGCTCCAGCACGGTAAAGTATGCCGTATGGTCGTAGGCTTCCAGAAGAAAGCGAAAAAGAGCCGTATGGTGCGGCGCCAGACGAACCAGAAGACGCCCGCTCTGTTCCGGAGCGGCAAGGGCCGGGGCTGGTTTGCGGCGTTTGCGCAGGGCCGGAACCTCGGGGGCGGCGGCAGCGGGCGGTGTTCCCTTTTCGGCGTGCATCAGTACAGACCCGTATAGCGTGCCAGAATCACCAGGCCAATGCCCACGACGATGGTCAGAAAATAGTTTTTGAACCACCACGCCACCAGCAGGGTGGGTAAGCCCGCCATGAGAAAGAGATTGGAGGAGCTTATGTTGAACTGGCCCTCGTAGATGAAAATATCGGGGCCAACCAAGGCGGCCATGACGGCCACGGGCACGAAGGACAGCCAGTGGCGCAGCGCCACGGGCAAATTGTCGCCCTTGAGAAAGGTCACGGGCAAAATCTTGGGCAACAGGGTTACGGCAGTGCAGCCCGCGATGCACAGGATAAGACCAAGGTGGGCTTCAAGCCAGCTTGTTTCTGTCATGATTGCACCTCGTCAGTGTTTGCCGTCATCAGCCCAGGTACATCAGACGAACCTGGCGCGTCACTGGTTTTTTCCGAACCAGACGTGTCCGCAGAGGATTTTTCCTTGCTGGCGCAGCCGTGCTGCCTGGCGCAGGCGGCGTCCTTTTTATTCTTGTACAGCAGCAGGGCCGTGCCGAGGCTGGCCCCCACCACCGTGGCCACGGCCACGTTCCATTGGCTCATGCCCGCAGCCTTGAGGGCGATGGACAGCGTCATGGTGAAAATGGCGACCAGAACGTGCAGGCGGTTCACGCACTGCGGCACCAGCAGGGCCAGAAACATGGCGGTAAGGGCATAGTCCAGCCCGAGCGGCTTGACGTCGGTGACAAGCTCTCCGCAAAACGCGCCAATGGCGCTGCCGCCCACCCAGGCGACCTGTGTTGTCTGGTTGCAGACAAAAAGCGTGGTGAGGTTGCGCTTCCAGCCGCTCTGGAAGGCCGTGACGTGCACGGCAAAGGTTTCGTCCGTGAGCCCAAGCCCCAGCAAAAAGCGCTGAAAGCGCGGCAAACCGGACAGCCAGGGCGACTCTGCGGCGGACTGGAGCAGATACCGCAGATTCACGATAAAGACCGCCGCCATGATGGACAGGGTGCTGGCCCCCGCGCCCCACATGCCCGCGAAAACGAACTGGCCGGACCCGGAAAACATGAGCACGGACATGGCCACGGCCAGCGAGGGAGGAATGTTGTTTTTGACCGCCAGAACGCCGAAGGCAAAGCCAACGGGCGTATAGCCGAGCACAATGGGCAGTGCGCGGCGCAGGCCCTCCGCCAGGGGGGAAGCGGGGGAAGTGCTCGACATTGTGACCTCACCTCATCAACTGTTACGGAAACGCCGATGTATTCCGTTTGGCGGTTTTGCTTCACTTTTATTGAAACAGTCGAGGACGGAAGAGTCCACTCCTGTTTCAAAAAAAATCGCGCCTAGCCAAAGGAAATACCTGCGCGTTTCCAGGAGGCTCTTTAGAGCAGAGTACCTTTGAGAATATACATTCTCAAAGGTTAAGGCACGCTCATTTCGGCGTTTAACCGCGCAGATAAACTGCGCTTACGCCTCCATAGCGAACGTCTGCTCACGCAGCCGTCAGAGCAATGTAAAAGTTGCATTGCTCTAATCAATGCTTCCTTAAAAAAAATATGGCTACTCTTTTTGACGCGGTGTGGCAAGTGGCGGGCGTTCTACGCCCCTGTGACATGTGTTTCGTGTATGCGATAAGGGGCGGCACCCCTCCCTCTGGAGCATTTTGCTTTTGAAACACTCCTTGTTTCAACGCATCATTCTGGCGAGCTTTATCCGTAGCTTCCTTCGTCGCAACGGCCAAAGCCCGCCAGAATCCACGCCACTTCGTGGCGGCTGCCGCCTTCACGTCAGCAGAGCAATTTCAAGCGGCAGCCGTCAGGCGACGAAGAAGCCTTACGATGGCGACAGCACCGCTAGCGAAATTGCTCCAAAGGGCGCTTCGGGACTACTACCACCAGAATACGGGGTATCTTTTGCGGGCGGCAAGATTGTTGGCCGCCAGAGCCAGTACAAGCATGCATGTGGCCCCGGCGGCGCAGGGCAGCAGAACATACCAGTAGCCCATCTCGTGAATGCCGGGGCCGCCGATGACGGCAATAAGGGCCGTGGCTCCTCCCGGAGGGTGCAGTGTCTGGGTCATGTGCATGAGCGCAATGGCGGTGGAAACGGCCAGGGCCGCTGCCAGCACGGGTTCCGCGCCGACCATGGCCTGACTGGTCACGCCCACAAGCGCGGACAGGACATGCCCGCCCACCAGATTGCGGGGTTGGGCCAGAGGGCTGTGGGGCGCGCCAAAGGCCAGCACTGCGGAGGCACCGAAGGAACCGATGAGCAGCGGCAGATTCCATTCCTGCGCACAGACTTTTTCCAGCAGGGCCAGGCAGGCGACGGAAAGGCAGCTGCCCGACCAGGCCCAGAAAATTTCGTTCCAGCTTACGCGGGGCTGGGACTGGCTTGAGCGGATGCGGTTCAGGATGCGTGTCATTGAAGATCCTTGTTCTTTGTCCAGTGGAGGTGTCAGACAGTGCCGTCGCGAGCGCCTTTCCAGTTATTTCTGCGTCGAACATCGCCTTTTATTCCGGTCGAGTACCATCAGAGTACACTCCCTGCATAAAAGGCTCGTTCTCCTTGATATAACTGGAAATTCATCTCGTGCCGACACTGCCTGGAGCATGTTCGCAAATTTAAAGTGAAATTGTGTCAGATTCGGGCCATGAACAGAAAGGCCGCGTGCAGTCCGGCCAGCAGGGCCGTCAATGCCGTTCCGGCCCATGCGGCGCTGGAGGCGCGGCCAAACCATGTGACGGCCAGGGCGTGTCTGGGACAGACATTGGCGCAGTCCCGACAGAGATGGCAGGCCGTGGTAGGGCAGCCGCTTTCAAAGGCCTGTTCTGTCATGGCATCCTGACGACACACGCGAACGCAGGCCCGGCAGCCGCTGCACTCCCCCACACGGCGGATGCGCCAGGGTGAAATGCGCCCAAACCACTGGGCCAGAAGGCCGAGCGGACAGATACCGCGACAGTAGGAGGCGTACCCCCTGACCCGGCTTATGAGCAGGGCGCAGGGTATAATCAGCAGGCCCAGCAGCAGGCCGCAGGTCAGGGCCGCCACAGTGGGCGCGCCCGTAAGGCGCAGGGCCAGGGCCGTGGCAAGCGTCAGAACGAGAGCGCCCAGGCGCAGGCGGGGCAGCCAGGCAGGAGCAGGGGTATTTTTTGCCTTGCGCGCGGCCGTGGCGTCCCACACACCGAAGTAGCAGAGCTGGCTGCACCACGCCGCGCCCACAAGCAGGGTGGACAGGCCGAAAAGGCCCAGCATGAACCAGCCGCCCCCGCGATAGACAGGCCCGGCCGCAATGAGGCCAGGCACGGGCAAATGCAGGCTGCCCGAGAGCAGAAAGCGGCTTTCCACCGCCAGCCCCAGCACAAGCTGGCCGAAAAAAACCAGTGAAAACAGCCGCCACAGCCGCATCCGGGCGCGCGGCGCCTTGCGGCGGTCGGCAAGCCAGCCTGCGGCAAGCACGGCCCACAGGGCGGCCAGCATAATCTGCGCAAGGCCGCCTTGCGGCACAAAGCGTTCCAGCACCAGTAACTGCGGGTTCATGAACCACACGGGCAGCAGCAGGGCCAGGCATACGGCCAGGGCGCCCATCTGGGCGGTGGCGGCCTCTTCTTTGTGGCAGTAGCGCTGTTGCGCGCTGTCTTTGAGCAGCAGCAGGGCGGCGGCGACGGTGAACAGGGCCACGGATAAAAGGATGACCGCAAGGCGCATCCAGGGCTGCTCCATGAGCTGGCGGATCTGCACAAACTGCGCGGTAGTCCATATCCAGCGGGCGGCCAGAACCGGCAGGGCCAGCAGCAGAAACTGCCGCACCCAGGCAAGGCGCGTCCAGACCAGCACGGCCATGAGGCCGCAGGCTGCGGCCAGGGAGGGCCATCCCGCGCGCCAGAAGTGCGCCCCGGCCAGGGCAAGAGCCAGAAAACTCGGCAAGGGAACAAGACGGGAAGCGCCGCCCATGTCAGACTTCCTTGAAAAAGCGTGTTGTGCAGGATTGCCAGCGTGCCGCCATGGCGCGGACAGGGCCGCCACAGTGGCTGCGCCGCAGTTTGCGCCGCAGTTTGTGCCACAGTTTGTGCCACAGTTTGTGCCACAGCTTGTGCCGTTGTCCGCGCCGGTGGAACGTCCCTGATGGGCCTGACCCCTAAGGGGCCTACGCCGCTCCAGAAGGCAAACTACGCTTGCCCGTCAATTCTTCTATGTCTATGCGCACAATGGCAGTGCGTTTTATGCTGGATTTGGGGGCAGGCTGCGGACACAGGGCCGCATAGCGCTGGGCGATGGCGTCCAGGGCGCGGCCTTTTTCGGCCTCGTCCTCAATAATGCAGGCCGTGCCTTTGCCGCAGAGAGACTTGAAGTAGGTGGTGGATTTTTTGCGATCGATGGTCACATCGGTCATGAGAGTAAAGGCCACGCGCGGGTTCTGGCGGATACAGTCCAGCTTGCGTCCCTGAAGGTCGCAGTGGATATAGATGGCCTGGCCCTGACGCACAAAGTTCAGGGGCAGCACATAGGGATATTCGCCGTCGTGCATGGCCAGGCACAGATCGTCGACGGTGGAGAACATCTCGTCAAAAAAAGCCGGATCGTTACATTCGCATTTAACTTTACGCACGTATGACTCCTTATTGGTGGAAGGCGGCGCGAGCCGCCGTCAGGCTGAGCAGCCAGCGCTGGCATGCGGCCTGCAGGTCCTCTGCATCGGGATGGCGGGCGGCTTCACGCAGGCGTTCCTGCCGGGCCGCGGTCATTGGATGGGTGCCCTTGCGTTGCGAGGCTGCCACAACCTGGGGGTTGACCTTGCCCTGGCACAAAAATCCGTCCAGTACGGTATTGCCACCCTGCTCAAGCAGGGCGGCCGTGGCACGCGAACAGCGCAGGGCGTGCTCAGACTGCGGCCATGCGCCCAGCGTGCCGAAATAAAACACGTTTTTATTGCGGATGGTCTGTATGTAGCGCTGTGCGCGGGCGTCAGGCAGGCCCTGTCGCACCCAAAAGCCCACGGCCAGCAGGTCGTATTCCTGCGGGGAGGGGGCGTGGCGCACGGCGTGGCAGGCAATGCCCGATGCTTCGGCCATGGCCTCCGCCACTTTGCGGGTATTGCCCGTGCAGGAAGAATAAACAATGCAGGCGCGCATGCCTTACCTCAATACCCTTGCTTGCCGGAGTTTTTCCAGCGGTTGAAACAGTGGGCTTTCACTGGATGTGACCCCAGGTGATCTTGCCACGAGTGACGCTGTTCTGCGTTGGTCAGAACCGGACTCGCAGTGGACGCAGCTTTCTAAGAACGCACTGGTTAAAGAGCCTCCGGAAACGCGCAGTTGTCTCGTTTGGCAAGGCGCGAACTTTTTTTGAAGCAGGAGTGGACTCTTCTGTCCTCGACTGTTTCAAAAAAAGTGAAGCAACGCAGCCAAGCGGAATAAATCAGCGTTTCCCCAGGGATAAAATGCCCTACCCCTGAGCCCTTTGCAGCAAGGCGTCGTGATCCAGCAGGGTGATGCAGCGGCGCTTGTGGTCAATGATGCCTGCGGACGAAAGCGCGGAAAGTTCGCGGCTGAGGCTCTCGCGGCTGATGCCCATAAGGCGGGCCAGTATTTCCTGGGTGACGCCCAGGCGCAGGGTGGCGCTTTTTTCCATCTTGGAGCGGTGCAGCAGCCATGCGGCCACGCGTCCGGCCACGGATATGCGGCCCTGTGAACCGGCTATCTTGGTAATGAGCAGGCGCTGGCGCAGGCTCATGGCCCCCATGAGGCTGACGGCCAGCGGGGCGTTGTTTTCAAGCGTGTGCAGAAAGGCCCGGCGGTTGAGACTCAAGACCGTGGTGGGCTGGAGGGCCACGGCGGAAATGGGCAAGCCCCCTTCATAAAACAGCACGCCCACATCCAGAAATTTGCCGGTGTGTACAAGGTGCAGCACGCATTCCTTGCCCTGGCTGCTGTGGCGGCAGAGTTTGACCAGGCCGGAGAGCAGAAGCATGGCGTCCGCGCTTTCGTCGCCTTCCTGAAAAAGGGCCGTGCCGGGGGCGAATGTTTGCAGGCGCGCGTGCCGGGAAAGCGCATCTCTTTCATGGGGGGCAAGCGCGGCCAGCAGCCCCGTGCACAGGGCATCGGCCACGGTGGCGTGCAGTGCGTGTTCTTCGCCCATGACGGCGTCCATACGGGCGTTGTGCTGCGGAGATGACATAAAACCTCCTGATTCCCTTTGTTGGGGCTGCCCTGCGACCGTTGGCCGGGGGAAAGCTTCGTGACAGTGTAGCGGGCGTATAGCCAGTGTACAACACAAACCCCCTCCCATTTCTGTGACTGCGCGCACAATTTCAGTGAGAGACGCATTTATTCCCTGTGCAGCGGCAGTGACGTAATTGGTTGACAGACCGCCTGATTGCGCAGCCGCCGGAGCATCAAATAGTGAAAGACTCTGGCAATATAGCAAGGAACCATAAGAGTTTTAGGGGGTGGGGGCGTGGGGGAGGAGACCCTTTTACAAAAGGGTCCCTCCCCCACACCGCAATGCCACGGCAGCCGGGCAGTACGCCAGCAGCCGCTCATGGGCGGCCCGTCAAACGACAGGCCCCGCTTCTGTGGCGCAGAAGCGGGGCCTGGAGATTATTGCCACGGCCTGTGGCGCGGGCTTGGCAAGCCCGCCGTGTTCATGGCCGGAAGGCTTCAGTGTTGCCGTAACAGCCTGATCCGGCGCAAACGTCAGCCGCGCGGGGGAACCTTGCCGTATGCCCCTGGCAGGCGGCCGGGAACAAAGCCATTGGGCGGCAGAATCCCCTGGCCCATGGCCTGGTCAAAAGACTGCACATGGGCCCGCGGCATATCCTGGGCCTGAGAGGGCACGGCATCGGGGGCCGCTGTTGCTGTCGCTGCGGGAGCGTCCTGCATGGCGGCGGGGGCAGGCGAATACCCCGGCAGGTTGGGCTGCGGCATGGAAGCATCGGGAGCGCCCATGGCCTGGGGCGGCATCATGGCGCTGCGCCCGTAGGCCGCCTGGGCATGAGAACGCGGCACGGCCGCGCCCTGATGCTGCGTAATGGGCTGCGCCGTCTTGCTCATGGAACCCGCTGGCTGCATGCGGTTCGCTATGTCAGCGGCGGCCTTGCGCGCCTCTGGCGTTTCGATGATCTGGGCATAGGCTCCGCGCAGGCCGGACAGTATGCTTTCCACACTGTCGAGAGATTCCACGTCCATTTTGAGATTTGCGCGCAACAGACGGGCAGTGCAGAGCAGGTACAGGTTGTTGAGGTTGACTGCCAGGCTGCCGCCCTTGTCCATATTGAGGGATGCCGCCAACTCGTTAACAATGTCGATGACCTTTGAGATCATGATGCCCTTGCCCGCAAAGTCCTTGGCCAGCATCTTGGTGCGTGCCTGCTGGATGTACTTGAGGGCTCCGTCATAGAGCATGAGCAGAAGTTGCCCCTGGTCGGTAGTGCCAACCTTGGTCTGAAAATACGCGTTTGCCGCCTTGTTCATATATCTATCCTTGTGCGTGCCTGTTGCTAGCTGCTGCTGCTACTACTACTGCTGCTGCTCAGCTTAGCTATTTGCGATTCAAGCTGGGTCTGCATGCTTTTGTAGTTGTTCAGCAGAGTTTCCAGATTGGCGAAATATTTTTTCTGCCGGGTTTCCCAGAGCGCTATGCGATCCTGCTCCTGGCTGATCTTTTTATCTATGTTCTCCATAATGGACTTGTAGTTATTGCGCAAGACCATGAGAGCGCCGTTCTGCGATTTGAGGGCAATGGCGTCGGCATTATCGCCACCGGTGGAGGACAGGTTGACGTCATTGAATACCAGCTCACTTTTCAGAAAGCTGTTGACCGTTTGCACCATGCCTTCCTTGATGCGTATCTGGCCGGTATGTTCCCCTGCGCTCAAATCGTCGATGAGAAGGGACAAGCCGCGTCCGTCGCCCGAGCCAACGCTGTAGTAATAGCCAGCCTGGCTCAGGTCTCGCTTGGCCTCGACGCCGCCCACCATCACCTTTTCAATGTTGCCGCTGGCGTCAACGGTGTAACTTACATCGTATGTTCCTGCTTTGGTGATGCCAGCCACGTGGCTGCCGTAGCGGAAAGACGAAGAGGTGCTGGAACCTGTGCCGTCGGTGCAGAAAAAATCCACCACGGCTTCCAGGTTGTTGGTGATCATGTCGGTGTAGTTTTTCTGATCCAACTGCTGCAAAGCAGCAATACTGGATGCAGGAGCTATCTCAAGCAGACCGAATTGGTCGCTGGCTTCGTTATTATTGACCTTGATGCCAAGGTTGGCCAGGTTGGACAATACGTCGCCAGAAAGCAGATCGTCAGCGCTGGTGCGGCTTTTAAAGCCTGGCGGCGACGAGCCAAGGAGGCTGTTGAGCCGCGATTTGAAAAGCTGCACACCGTAGTTGCCCTGAAGCAGGCCCCCCTTTTCAGCCGTGAGCTGCGAAGGGCTGTAGTTGTCGCTCGTGGACTGTTTCGGGTCGTTGGTGGTGGTTGCCTTGTCCTTGTCGTACTTGGTGTAGTCACGGATGGTCAGCAGGATGGAGTTTACGGCATCCAGAAATGTCTGGATGGATTTTTCCACCGAGGTGATGTCGGTGCTCACGCTGATGCGCGCCTGTCCCGTGTCCTGTATGGTAAAGACCACGCCTTCGATGACGTCGCTGACGCTATTGGAAGCCGACTCCATTTCAATGGGCCAGTTGTCCACAGTAAAACGGGCATTGGTGGCCCGCTGGATATTCCAGTTGGAGGATTCGGCCACCTGACCCTTTATGCCGGGGCCACTGACGCTCTGCACGTTGGTGATGGCAAGAAAGCTTTGCCCGTCAGCCGCGCTTGTCCAGTCCGAGCCATCGGCCTTCACAAGCTTGGCTGTCGCACCGGCGGCCTGCGCGGAGGGGTCAGCCGCCAGCGTCTGCTGGATGGCGGTCACCACGTCCTGCATGCTGGAGCCGCTGGCGATGGAGGGCACGCTAATCTGGGTGCCATCGTTAAGCGTGACCGTGTAGTTAAGATCAGGCTGCGTGGGGTCCAGAGTGTTGCCAGGTGTCAGCCCCGTGGCGAGGGTGGTGGTGGCCGTGCTGGTTGTCAGGCCGTCCATGCCGCCGCCCGTGCCCTGGCTCACATAAAACTGGACCGTATTGCCGAGCGAAAATGTCAGGTTGCCGTTGCCCGCAGTTGTGGGTGCAACGCCCGTCTTGGACTGTATCTCGTCCGCCAGGTCCTGATAGGTTTTGTTGTTGGCCAGGGTTATGGTCTGGGTAGCGCCAGTATTGTCGACAAAGGTGTAGGTAAAGTCCTTGCTGCCGTCGGCGCTGCTGCCGCCCAGCTTGTCGCCAAGCATGCTGGCCTTGAAAGCAATGCTGGTGGTGGCGGAAGTCAGCCCCCCCACGCGATTGCCCATAGACGCCGCAGTCGTCGTGCTGGTGAACAGGGCGGTATCGGCAGCATTGGCGCTGGAATCAAAAGTGATGCCCGTGATATTGTTCAGGTTGATGGACCAGTTGCCGCTGCTGTCCATGCTCAGATCCGCCGACTTCATGCCAGTGACCTGGGCCATCTGGATGAGGGCGTCCTTGAGGTTGGTTCCTGCCTTGATGGTAAGCTGGCGCGTTCCGGTGGTGATGCCGTCATCGTACTGCATCGTCATGGTCAGGTCAGACTGCAGCTTTGTGGCGCTGGGATTGCCCCCCACCGAGACCTTGGTGCTGGCCGCAACGGCTTTTTCGGTGGTGCTCGTGTTGCGCTGATACATGGCGGACACGCCCGTGAGGGTCAGATTGCCGCTGCTGTCCAGTGCGGCCACGTTGCGCCCTGTCTGGTTATTGATCGCGTCTGCCAGATTCTGATTGGTCTTGTCGCCCGTGATGGAAACGGTGAATTTGGAACCGTCCTCCATGAGCAGATCATAGGCGTACTTATTGGGATTGGTGAGCGTTGCGCTGAGGTCCAGCGCGTTGTTGGTTTTCCACACTGACGTGCTGCCCGCCGAGTCCATGCCCACAAGGCCGCTGCTATGAATGACGAGATCGTTTTCCGCTCCCGTGCTTTTGCCAGCCACCTGGAAGACATACCCCGTCCCTGTCTGCACAATGCTGACCTTGACGCCCGGATTGTCCGTAGAATTGTTGACCATGCTGACAAAGGAATCCAGCGTGGTCTTGGGGGGCACCTTTATGCTCTTGGTGGTTCCGGCATAGGTGAAGGTAAAATACTGATCAACGCCGGAGTCATTGATGACGTCGGTTTTGGAGCTGAAGACGTGCCCTGTGTTGGCCCATACGGAATTATTGGCCATCTGCAACACGTTGACGCTGTGCTGCACGTCCTGCGCGGAAGCGTTGGCGACAGCCGTCAAGATGTTTGTATTGCTGCTGGTAACGTTTTTGGTGACAAAGCTGTTTTTGTTGCTAATGCCCGTGAGTACGTTGCTGGCTGTCTGCACCTGCGTGATAATAGAGCCAAAGGCCTCATACCGCAGATTCCAGTCAGACTTCCAGGCAGTCAGATTGTTGAGCTGTGTGGACTCTACCTTTTTGAGCTTCGCAAGAACCTCGTCAAAATTGGTGTCCCAGCCACTCAGGTTGGAAACGGCGTTGGAACCGGATAAGCTGATGGCCATAGGCGCCTCACATCAAGATATTTTATGTCTGGCGTGCGGGGCATATATGCCGGGCGCTGCCAGTGCGCTGTCAGTGTTGCAAGATGCGTGCAACTCTACGGGGCATTTTTTGCCCCCTGTCCGGGAGCGCGCCTGGGCAAAGGCTCAGAACCGTATAAAGGAAATAACGGCCGGAGGGCGAAAAAGTTTAGCGCAGGGGGCGACCAGCCTGGCGGCCCAGGCTGCGGCGCAGACAGCGGCGCAGTTGTCGTGGCTCGCCGCACTCTTGCGCAGCGTTAACGCATTGAAAAAGCGGATGTACGCCATGTACATCCGCTTTTTACAGAAATTGTCTCAAAGCAGCGCCCGAACGCGCCGCCGTAACCGCATGGTTGTGCGCCAAACGGCAATAAGAATTTTAGGGGGAGGGGGCGTGGGGGAGGAGACCCTTTTGCAAAAGGGTCCCTCCCCCACAAAGCATTTCAAAAAAAGAGCATCAGCCCGTGCCGGCTAGCGTATGACCTGCGATTTACGGAAGTTCACGTAAGCTTCGCGCATGGCAAGATAGGGATCAAGAGCCACGCTGTTCAGGTCTTCATACAGGGGCAGCACGTCGCCAAGGGCGTTGAAGCGAAGGCCGCCGCCCACGCCCGCCCCGAGTTCCCAGGGTTTCAGGTAAAAGAGCGGATCGGTAAAGAGGTCGCCCACGCGGCCAATGGTGTCGCGCGCGGAGCTGGGGCCAATGATGGGCCACACCAGATAAAAGCCCTGGCCAATGCCCCAACGGCCCATGGTCTGGCCGAAGTCTTCACCCGTGGGATCAACGGGCACAATGGTTTTGTGTCCCTTGGCCACATCGGCGAGGCCCAGGCTTGATGTGGTGTTGATGACAAAGCGGCCAAACTCCACACCAGCTTCCATAAACCGGAATTGCAGGATGTTGTTCACAAAACGCACGGGAAAGAGGAGGTTTGAAAAGAAGTTTTTCAAACCGCCGCGCACCTGGTGCGGCGTGATGAATACCCATGCGTCATAGGCTGGTCTGGCAATGTACAGATAAAAGATGTCATTGAAGTGAAACCAGAAGCGGTTCCAGGGTTCAAGAGGGTCGGCGATGCTGCCGATGTCGGCTGTATCGTAGTCGTCCAGATCGTTGGCACTACGCAGGGAGGCGTAGGGCGTGACGGTAACGGCCCCGGCTGGCAGCATGGGCGCACCTCCGTAGACCGTGGAGGGAGCGGGGGACTGCCTGACGCCTTGAGCCGCCATGGCCTTGTTGCCGTCGAGCCCAAGGATGCCGACCAGCAGCAGGATGCCCAGCGTGAGCGTTTGCGCATGGCGCGCAAGGGAGTTATTTGGCATGTTCCTGCTGCACTTCCACTGCCTTGGCCTTGATACGGGCAATGAGGTTTTCCGGCGAATCTGTGTTCAGGATGTCCTGAAACTGGGTGCGGTAGTTTTTGACCAGACTGATATTTTCAATAAGCACGTCGTAGACCATCCATTTGCCGTTTTTGGGCAGCATGCGGTAGGCCACGGGCACCTTTTTGCCGTCCTTCATGGTAATGACGCTGCGCACCTCGACCCGGTCGCCCTTTTCGGAAACCACTTCACCGGTGTAGAGCACCTGCTCGCCGTTATAGCCGTCAATTTTGTTGACGTAGGTGCTGATGAGAAGGTCGGCGAAAGCGTCGCTGAAGGCCTTTTTCTGTTCCGGCGTAAAGGTGCGCCAGCGGGGGCCCACGGTGCGCGAGGAAAATTCGCCGAAGTCGAAAATGTGCAGAACTTCGTCTTCAATCTGCTGGCGGATGGGCCTGCGTGTGGCGGGGTTCACGTAATCAGGATTTTTGATGAAGTCCAGAATGCGGTTGGTGGCCGTTTCAAGAGCCTGCCGGGCAGGAGAATTGGCCTGCGCTACCGAGGGCAGTAAAACAAAGGCCAGCAAAAGACCGCACAGGGCAAGAGTGATGCGGCGTGAAAATGCGTGGGAGAACATCTATTTCACTCCTCCGAAAGCATATTTGCTGATAAGGGACCCCAGGTCAACTGCGGATTCCGTTTCTGTAATGGTGTCGCCGGGCGCCAGCATGTGATCCGAACCGCCCCTGGAAATACTGATGAATTTGTCGCCGATAAGCCCGCTGGTGCGCACAGAGGCAATGCTGTCATCAGAAAGATGCAGGTCCTTGTCAAAGCGCAAGCGCACCACGGCCTGATTGCGCATGGGGTCGGGGTCAAGCCGGATGCTGGTGACCTTGCCCACGGGCACGCCCGCCATTTCAACATCCGCGCCCACGCGCAGGCCCGACACGGAGTCGAAACTGGCATTGAGCTCATAGCCCTGGCCAGTGAAAACTTCCATTTTGCCGAGCTTGATGGTCAGGTAGGCAACACAGAGCAGGCCTATCAGCACAAAAAGGCCCACAGCGGTTTCTCGTACGGTATTCATTGGGTTTGCATCTCTCCCCCATAGCCGAGGCTACAGTCATTCTTCGATACTATATGAAGGCAGGCGCAAATTTTCAAGCATTATGCCTGACATGTCAGGGCTGTCTTGCTGGCGGCGTGTCGGATTCACTACAGAATTCCGGCAGCGCACCCTGGCGGCCTGCCTTCAGGCAACAGTGGCCTTGCTGCGCTGCGGGTCAAATTCTTCTGACGCAAGGGGCGCGGGGCGGCCCCAGGCGCGGTGAAATCCGGGCGCGCAAAGCCGTCCGGTCGCATCAGCGTGTCTATGAAGCCAGCCAGTTGTCAAGGGCCTTGCTTACCGCAGGGTCAATGGGCTGGTGCAGGTCGCGGCGCTCGTCACCGGCTTCGCGGTGCAAAAACTGGCGCAAATATGGGTCGTCGCTGGCCTCAAGTTCGGCCAGAGTGCCGGAAAACAGCGCTTTACCGTCCGCCAGCACGAGCACGTGGTCGGCAATGGCCCGCAGACTTGCAAGATCATGGCTCACCACAACCACGCTCATGCCCGCGTACTGTTCGCGCATGGCCAGCAGCAAATCGTCCATGCGGGCGGCGGTTATGGGATCAAGCCCGGATGTGGGCTCGTCGCAAAGGAGCACGCGCGGTTCGGCCACAATGGCCCGCGCAAGCCCGGCGCGTTTGCGCATGCCGCCGGAAAGCTGGTTGGGATAAAAATCGGCAAAGTCATCAAGGCCGACCATGCGCAGCACGCGCAGGCCCGCCTCGCGCACCGTGGCGGGGGGCAGGCGCAAATGTTCGCTCAGGGGCAGGGTGACGTTTTGCACCAGGGTCAGTGCACCGAGCAGCGCGCCGTCCTGAAAAAGCACGCCCATATGGCGGCGGATGCGGCGAAAGTCGGCCTTGCCAAGGGCAAAAAGGTCGCGCCCGCCTACGAGCACATGGCCGGAAAGGGGCCGCGAAAGCCCGATAATGTGGCGCAGCAGTGTGGATTTGCCGCAGCCGGAGCCGCCCAGGATGACAGACACCTTGCCGCCGGGCAATACCGCGTTGACATCGTGAAGAACTATATGGCTTCCGTAGCCAACGGTGAGATCCTTGAACTCTATGTCCCATGCTTGCATGTGCTGCCTGCCTTAAAAGAATCGCCAGGGCTGCCGGAGCAAAAACATTGGCTTTTGTCCGCCCGCCAGGGGTAACGTACAGCTTACCCCAGGCGGAGCGGGGGAACAAGTTCGACTTTTTGGCCTGCCTAGAGCATTTTCGCATTGAGAATATTTATTCGCAATGCTTCCAAAACGCCCGCTCCGGCGCGTAACAGCGCAAATAAATAGCGCTTACGCCTTTGCGGCGAGCGTCTGCTCTCGCATCCGCCAGAGCAATTTCAAGCGGCAGCCGTTAGGCGACGAAGAAGCCTTACGGATGGCGACAGCATCGCTAGAGAAATTGCTCTTGAGCAGATTAACTTTGAAATGCAACACATTTCAAAGTGTTCATTCAGCCGAAAAATGTGATTTTCGGCTGAATCCACGCCACGTTGTGGCGCGCTGCACTTTCGTGCAGCCTTAGAGCATTTACACTTTTTCAAAGTTAAAATGCTCTAATCCGTAGGCATGTCGTCGGGAAAGTCAACGTTGGCGTACACGTTCTGCACGTCGTCGTTGTCGTCCAGGGCGTCCATGAGGCGCAGAACCTTCTGGCCCATGTCGGCGTCAACACCCACCAGGTTTTGCGGCACCATGGCAAGCTCGGCCGACTGCATGGCGATGCCCGCGGCTTCCAGGGCGTCACGCACGGCGGTAAAATCGCTCATGGCCGTGTGGATGGTCCATTCGTCCTCATCGTCAATAACGTCGTCGGCTCCGGCTTCCAGCGCCGCTTCCATAATCTTGTCTTCAGGATAGGCGTTTTTTTCAATGCTGATGACGCCCTTGCGGTCAAACATCCAGCCAACGCTGCCGTTTTCGCCCATGGAGCCGCCATGCTTGGAAAAAAGGTGGCGTACTTCGGCAACGGTGCGGTTCTTGTTGTCGGTGGCCACTTCAACCATGACGGCAATGCCGCCGGGGCCGTAGCCTTCATAGAAGGTTTCGGTGAGATCGCCGCCAGCGTCTTCGCCGGTGCCCTTGCGGATGGCGCCCTCAATCTTGTCCTTGGGCAGGTTCACCGCCTTGGCTGCCGCGATGGCCGCGCGCAGGCGGGAGTTGCTGACAGGGTCGCCGCCGGTCTTGGCGGCGATGATGATTTCCTTGGCAGCCTTGGTGAATATCTTGCCGCGCTTGGCGTCCTGACGCCCCTTGCGGTGCTGAATATTGGCCCATTTGCTATGACCAGACATAAAACCTCCGAAACCTTTAGGGAATAATTGTTTTACCGGCCCGGCGGCGTTGCCACAGGATCGGTCTGGTCCGGCTTGGCGCGAAAATCAAGGCCAACAAAAAATGTTTCCTTGCTTTCGGCACGCGAACTCTTGGGTTTGAAGGACTTGACCGTTGCAAAGGCCTGGCGCATGGGCGCCAGCAGTTCCTGAACGTCCGGGCCCATGAAAATTTTCACCACAAAGCCGCCGCCCTGCTTGAGATGCAGACAGGCGACAGCCAGAGCCTCCACGGCCAGATCCAGCGAGCGGGCCTGGTCGGTAAAGCGGGTGCCTGTTGTGCGTGGGGCCATGTCGCTTATGACAAGGTCAAAGGGGCCGAGTTCCTGCAGCTTGGTTTCAAAGGCCGAAGAGCGGTCAAACACGTCCTCTTGCATGAAGGTGACCTGGGGGGGAAAGGTCGTCTCCGTGTTTTGAATGTCACAGGCGAGAACCAAACCCTTGGAGCCTACCTTTTCCGCCGCGCCCAATGACCATGAGCCAGGGGCTGCCCCCAGGTCCAAAATCTTTTGGCCGGGCCGCAACAGGCGGAACTTGGCATCCAGTTCCTTGAGTTTGTAGACCGAACGCGCGGGATAATTCTCGCGCTTGGCCTTGAGGAAGTAATGGTCTCGATATTCCTTCATAATAAATACCAACACGTGACCATACTCTTTTTTATTTGCTTCGCCAAGTGGCGCTTTGGGGAGAAGCCCGCGAAAAAAAATGACGCGTTGACCAGACCGTATGGATGCGCTAGCTTAATAGTAGGTTTTCACAGGTGGCGACGATTCCCTTCGTTGCACGCCAAAAACTAAGGAGAATATATATGAAAAAAAATCTGTTGGCTTTGTGCTTCATGTGCTGCGCCCTCTTGATCGGAGCAGGCGCCGTGCAGGCTGAAAGCGTCAAGGTTCCTGTCAATAAAATTTCCGACGAAGGCGTGGGCGACGCCATCGGCTTTATCACCTTCACCGATGACGGCAAGGGCGGCGTGGATATTCTGATGGATGTGGTGGGCATCAGCGAAGGTCAGCACGGCTTCCACGTGCATGAAAATCCCTCGTGCGCCGCTGTGGAAAAAGACGGCAAAAAGGTGGCTGGCCTCGCCGCTGGCGGCCATTTTGACCCCGATAAAACCGGCAAGCATGAAGGCCCCGGCAAGCATGGCCACAAGGGTGATTTGCCCGCCCTTACCGCCGACGCCAAGGGCGAAGTCAAGGGCAAGCTGCATGCTCCCAACCTGGCCGTCAAGGACCTCAAGGGCCGTTCCGTTATTATCCACGCCGGCGGCGACAACTACTCCGACCAGCCCGCGCCCCTGGGCGGCGGCGGCGCTCGCATAGCCTGCGGCGTGATCAACTAGAGCATTGAACACGTGAAATGCTCGCGTGCGGCAGGCAAAAGCCCGCCTGCTCGCATTTCGTGGCAAGGATTTTTCAGAAAAATCCTTGCAGAGCAGTTAACTCATTTCATTCGTAAACTGCTCTAGCACGTCATATCCTTTATTTATTGATTGTACTGGCCCCGCCGCGAAATGTGGCGGGGTTTTTCGCGCTCCGGGCTTGCCCGTGACGGCAGGCATTGGCTATGCTGCGCGTCAGCGGGGCAGGGCAGAAGGATGTTCAGCCGCCCTGGGTTTGTGCTCCGGCACTTCGCCCTGCGGCTCAGGCGGCGGTATTTACGCAGTGCGGGGCATGGATATGGCGGGCGATACGGCTCGCGGAACGGGCGGGCAGGCCCATCAGACATGTTTGGCAGGCGGTGGGGCAGACGGTGCGCAGCCGCGCCGCGGCTCCCTCCTGGCAAGAATATTCATGCGGCGCGGGCGGGCGGCCCGCGCGCTGGCGAATTTTGCGCAACAGTAGCCGCCGTGCGCACGACCGGGCGGGAAACGCGCGGCGCCACACCAGCAAACAGCCATGACGCAACGGCCAACAGGCCATGGGAAAACTCTTGAGCACAGAACACGTATCCAGACCACAACGCATCCGGCTGCCCGATTTTACCGGGCGCATGCAGACGCTGCCCGACGGGCAGGAGTCCTGGCGGCGCATGGGCGGCGGAGATGACGCGCTGGTTCTGGGGCTTGGCCCGGGCTGCCCGTGGCAAACGCCTCTTGCGGCAAACGCGCGCACTGTCTACTGGCTTGAGCACCCCCCCACCCTGCAAGCCCTGCCGCCTCTTGACCAAAGGGGTGGGCCGGGCCTGCCAGCCCATTGGGAGCACATATCTGCGGATGCTGCCGTGGCCTTGGCCGGACGCTGCACGTGCTATTTTTATGGCCCTGGCATGCGTCTGGCACCGGAATTCTGGGGGCCGCTGCTGGGCAGCGTGGACGCCGCGCTGCTGGAAGCCTGCGCGCAGGCGGAAGGGGTGGCAGAAAACGACGGCCTTGCGCCTGTAAGGTCTACAGCGCCTGGCAAATCTGCTGCGTCTGAAGGGGGCGCTGCGCCTGACAAATCTGCCGCGCCTGCCGGGGCTGTGCCCGACAAGACTGCCGCGCTTGCCGGGGCCGCCGTGCCTGGTCTGAAGTGTGCAGCGTCACGCGCGTTCCGCCAAACATCGCGCGGGCCTGTGCTGCTGCCGGGGCATGACGGCCAGTTGCTCCATCAGGAATTGCGCCAGGCCCTGACGGCCTGCGGGCTGGGGCCAGTCCTGCCCATGTCGGATCACTGGCAGCCGCATGCAGACATGCACGCCGTGTGGCGCGAACTTTTTTGTCAGGGCAAGCCGCGCCTGCTCTTGTCCGTGAATCTGCGCGGTCTGGACGCCGAGGGGCGGATGTTCCACCTCTGCCGGGACATGGGGGTGCCTGTGGCCCTGTGGCTGGTGGACAATCCCTGGCACGTGCTGTCCGCCCTGCGGCTGCCCTGGTGGCGCGAGGCTCACATCTTTGTGACTGACGCCTCCTTCATGCCCGAACTGGCGGCGGCCGGGGCGCGGCATGTGCACCATCTGCCGCTGGCGGTGGCCCCGCACATGTGGCGCGGGCAGGAAACCGCGCCTGCTGCGCCGGAAAAGGCCGAGCCGCTTTTTGTGGGACGCTCCGCCTTTCCGCACAAGGAACGGTTTTTTGCGGCGGCCAGCGTGCCGGAAGATCTCCAGAATGAAGCGCTGGCACTGCTTGAGAACAATGAAGCGCCCTCAGGCGGGCCCAATTATTTCTGGTGGCGGCATCGGCTGGGGGGGGCTGCCTGGCCCGGTTCCGCCGTGCGCGGTGCGGGACTTGGAGCGGAAATCTGCGCCCGCGCCAACCGCGCCCGATGGCTGCGTATGCTGCTGGAGGGCAGGGCGAGCAAGTGCGATGGAGTAGGCGGAGAGGAACGCCCGCCGCTGCGGATCATCGGCGACGCAGGGTGGAAGGCCCTGCTGCCCGGCGCGGACATTCTGCCCCCTGTGGATTACTATGCGGCCCTGCCAGCGTGGTATGCCCGCGCGGTGACGCTCAATGTCACCAGCCTGCTTTTGCCGCACAGCCTGAGCCAGCGCCACTTTGACGTTTGGGCCGCAGGTGGGGTGCTGCTCAGTGACGCCACGTCCGGTCTGGACATATTTGCCCCGGATATTGCTGATGCCGTTCGCCTTGACCGTCCTGAAGACTTCTGGCCGCGCTGGGACGCCCTGCGCACCCGGCCCGCGCACGCGCGTGACCTGCGGCTGGCCTGGCGCGAACAGTTGCGGCTGGGTCACGAATACACGCACCGGGTGCGGCGCATCTGCCAACTGGCAGGCATTGAAATCGCCCCTGCTGCCCAGGCCATTTCACAGTGACAATGCCCGCGTTGACAGTAGTGCCCGTGCCCTGACCCGTGCCTGACCCGTGCCTGACCAGGGCCATGCTGCGCGCGGACTGCGAGACAGGCGGCGCGCGGGCTGCGCGCACGGCGCGTGTTTACGAGGTTTTGCGGTAGGGTGTTGCGTGCGTACAAATGCAAAGCACTTGACAGTAGTGCGCGTATTGCCTATTGCTTTCTTCCTGCGATGTTTCCAATCGT
Source organism: Desulfovibrio sp. (assembly GCF_034006445.1). Classification (NCBI taxonomy): domain Bacteria; kingdom Pseudomonadati; phylum Thermodesulfobacteriota; class Desulfovibrionia; order Desulfovibrionales; family Desulfovibrionaceae; genus Desulfovibrio; species Desulfovibrio sp. The sequence goes on from NZ_JAVESS010000023.1 coordinate 31,536, forward strand.
GGGGAAGTAGCTCAGCTGGGAGAGCATCGCCTTCGCAAGGCGGGGGTCGAGGGTTCAAATCCCTTCTTCTCCACCATTTTTTAAGGGGTTACCTGATTTACAGGTAACCCCTTTTTGTTTTTATCAACACCATTCCCCCGGTAATCATTCCCTTTTTGGTGCAAAGCCAAACTGGAATTGTCCGTATATTTGCGGGCAGATTTTGCAGAAATCAGGTTGCCTGGTGGAGTGGGTTCACTTCTTCGGGCCAATCAACATAGGGGCTGCCTTGTTGCGGACAGCGCGCGCGTGGTATTTTCCCCTTTATCCACAGGTTGATTGCCTGGATAAAGCAGGTTTAACCATGCCGGAAAAAGTCGGGCCAGGGAAAAGTCTTCTGCTCTTTTTCGCAGACAATCGCGCTCTTCCTCCAATGCCTCGTGGCGCAGGGAACGCTCTATGCCTTCAGCCAGCTTGCCCGCATCGGGGGGAGTCAAAATTCCGTAGCGGCCGGAATCCAGAACCTCTGAAGGGCCGCTGGGGCAATCCACTGCCACTACAGGCACGCCAAGGGCCAAGGCCTCGACCAAGACCAGTGGCAAACCCTCAAAATGGGAGCTTTGAGCCAACGCGCGCGCGCGCGCCATAACCGGATACGGATTTAAGAATCCGGGCAACAAAACATAATTACTTGTGCCCAGTTCATGAGCCTTTTCTTTAAGCTTTTCACGTTCGCTGCCCTCCCCCACAATACAACAGCCCACTTCAAAACCTCGCCGCAACAATAATGCGTGCGCTTCGAGAAGCAGAGAAAAGTTTTTTTGCCATTCTAGCCGCCCGACCCCAATGATGATTGGGAACCTGCCTATGAAAGATTCAACAGCCCCTGACAGGGGAGATTGCGACGCAGTGCGAATTTCATCAAGATCGACTGGATTGTATAAGCGTATAAATTTTTCTTTCAGCCGCGGAAACAGCTTTTCGCTTGAACGTACTATGCCATCGCTCACGCATACTACTGTCTTGCATCTGGATGCAGCCCATCCGAACAAGATGAGGTATACGCTTTTATAAATATTGCCCCGTTTTTCAAGGTAGCCAGCCAAGTCTTTATGTAACCAGCCGATGGCTCGGCCGGGAGCAAAAAGCCCGGCTACAAAAAGGCTTTGTAGTTCAAGGCTGCCAACAACAGCATCACTCATGTATATGATATCTTTACTATGCATCAAGTGGTACAACATTTTGCATGTACCACCGCCTGATGGCATTGAAATCTTAACGCCCTGTGGTAAGTGGTCATATAGTTCTGGTAGATAGCGCAAACAGGCAATGGTGACTTCGTGTCCATTATTAGCCAGTTGTTTCGCTAATAACAGCGCCATTTTTTCTCCGCCACCGCCAAAGCTGTGCATAATGATACAACAAGATTTATTTTTAATCTTTTCACTTTTGCTAAAGTTGGTTGCTGCTCCAAGAAAAATGCTCAAAGGCAAAAGTAGAAGTGCATTGCGAGGGTCGTAGGACCCCAAAAGAGTTGTAAGCGCCATAGTGCCCCATGCCCAAAAGGCAGAGGCTGTAAACCCGAGGCAGAGATTGCCGGGATCACGGCTCCGTAAAAAAAATAATCGTCGGCCGAGCATAAAGAAAAGCAATGTAACCGCAGCCGTGAATGGGATCCCGTAGCGTGCCGTGAAGGCCAAGATGGCCGACATCTCACCAGTTCCTACTTTCTTCCAGTAGGCCAGTTCCGGTTCGTCCGAATTTTTTTGGTATTCTTCTCCTGCGTAGAGATACGGGAGATACCAGCTTCTTCCGGTCCCCAAAAAGGGGTGCTCTGCAATCACGGCCAAACTGCCTCTGAAGACGACAGCACGCGGAGTTCCACTGGTAGCATATCCATCCGCAATGCGCTTGAATAAGCTGGTATCACCTTGGGGTATGCAGCTTAAAACAATGGTAAAAACGATTGCGCCAACGGCGGCAAAGAGAAAGCTTTTTTTCAATTGTGCAGCGCAATACATGAAAATCCAGATCAGTATCGCCACCATAGCCAAGATTTGCCCCGTTGTAGATCGGCAAGCCGCCATCATAAGGCATGAGCAAACAAAAATAATCCAGGAAGCTGTTTTCAATGCCCGTGATTTTTTTTGACGCCCAAGAGCCAAAAGGCCCACCGAAAGTGGGACAAACACCACCCCAACATGCGCTGCAAAGATGGAAGCTTCTTCAAAAATGCCATTAATTCTTGCCAGGGTTAGAGCGTAGGCACCGTTTTTATAAAAATCATACACCCCATCTTTCCACTGTGCTTCGAAAACCAAGGCTATGGATTTTATCAGCGGACAAAGCGTATTGAGGATGCTCCGCGTAAGGGGAGATTCAGGCGGAGCGCTAAGATGATACTGATGCCCCGATGGGGTACGAAGATAAACAAAGGTGGCCTGGATACAAAATACTATAAATATGAATAAAAATAATGAGATAAGGCCATATAAAACCGCTCGTTGGGATTCTTTGGTCTGGGTTATTACCATTCCCAGGAGTGTAAAGAGTGCTAAAAAAGGTAGTTGGGCGCAAAGCTTAATCAAATCAGAAAACACTGATTTTGCAATGGCGTCTTGCCCAAAATAGTGCGCACTGTGCCAACTGACAGCGGCCTGGAGCAGCAGGAAAACACTCAGCCAAGGCAAGACGGGGCGAAAGATATTGTATGCTCCGCGTAAGGACCACCACCCGCAGTAATAGGCCCAGGCCATGAAAGGTACGAGTAGCCACATAAACAGGTGTTGCAGGTGGTAATTGGGAATGTCGGTTATCCAAACTTGCCAGGCAGCACAAGGAAAAAGCAAAAATGTTGCGACAGAACGTAGCGTCATGAGATGTTTCTTTTTATGAAGCATAATCCGGCCCTGGTATATCCAACTATTGTAGATATTAGATAGTTAAAAGAGTGGGTCTTTCGCAGTAGGGCTGTCAAAAATAACCGCGCTGGATAATATACCCCGTGCAAGAAGCAAAGTTTGTGGTACACTGTGGCTTTTTGCTTGGACAAGTTTCGAGAGTCCAGAAAATTTTTGAGATCATCAAGCGCTAGAAAAATTTCTTTTCGCAGTTCCAGATTTGTGCATAGACTGGAATCGTTACGAACATAGGTGTAAAGTGGTTCAGGGACGCATCCAACGATCGGTTGGAGACTGAAAAGTTTTACAGAAAAAGCCACGTCTTCACCAATGCGGCAATCTGTAAATGATACTCCGTTGTCTGTTAAGAAAGAACGTTTATAAATTTTATTGAAAGCTGAATATAACAGTATTTTTTGTTTTAGAAGAGCTTCAGGCGTTTCCTCTTTGGGCGGCAACACGACTTTAGTTTTATTTTTATCTGTTACTGTAATGCCACAGACTGCCACATCCGCCTGGAGAGCATCGATGCGCTGTAACAGCTGTTTGAACATCTGTGGGCAAAGCTGGTCATCCACATCTGCAAAGGCGACATATCTTCCTTTTGAAGCGGCAATGCCTTTGTTGCGCGCGGCTCCGGGGCCAAGATTTTGCGAAAGACGCAGAACTTGTACCAGAGAAGGAAAGCGGTGATGCCAAGCTGAACACAGTTCGTATGTTTCATCACTTGAAGCATCGTCTACAAAAATGATCTCATCGGGCGGCGCGGTTTGCTCCATGAGCCCTTTGATACAAGGGGCGATCCACTGGGCCGCGTTGTATACGGGAACAATAACAGAAAATAGAGGGACGGATTCGCGAACACTCATCATTCTCGTCCACTTGCTTTATTGCTTGCCCTATCGGAGCACTTTGAAAAAATACATGGGCAAGTGCGAATTACCTGAGTCAAAACAATCAAAAATATACTACCCTCGGCAATGATTGGCAGAGAAATCGCCCCAGCCAACCCGTAATGATGAGCAAGAAAAAGAGCACTGGGCACGCTGATTAAGGCTGCGACTACTTGAGCCAGCGCTAGCGTTGTTTCTTTTCCATGTGGCACCAAGATTTGAGGGCCAAGAATCATATTCAAACTCAGTAATGGTACAACCACTGCCAAGGATTGTAACACCCAGACAGATTCAATGTACGATTTACCAAGAGCGATTTGCATGACCACGGGCGCCAACACATAAAGTCCTGCTCCAGCGCAGGTACTAAGCAACAGACAAGCCCCGAGAGTCAGTTGTTGTATACGGATTCGAGTGTTGTGGTCTCCGTGCAGTGCACAAATTTCAGGAAATAACGTTTGTGTGAGCGGGTTACTCAAGCTCACCATTGCGCGGACTATTTTGTCCGCAGCAAGAAAAAATCCCATATCCCGCGCGGGCAGGACGCCTCCTAGCGCGAGCTGCGCCACACTTCCATAAAGTTGTCCTGCAATGCCACCCCAAAAAAAGATTCGAGTTTGCCACAAAAGCCTGCATGCAGCTTTGATTGAAGGCTTTTGATAATACTGACGGCAGATGCCGGTGATCAGCCAAAGATAGACCCCGCCTTTGCACAGGGCAAGAAGCGCCAAGTACCTTTCTCCGTCTTGGGGTTCATGAACCAAAGCAAATGTCAGGAGCAGCAATACGGTACTGCTGCCAACGTCCCATAGTGCCAACCTACGAATGCTGCCATCGCCCAACCCCTGAAGAAACCAAAGAGGATTGACTCCGCGCGCAACTCCCGCGCCAATGGCCCAGAAGAACGCGCTGGGATACTCTTTAGCGTGGGGGACTATTGGAAAGAGGAGGCAAGAAAGGCTTATGACCGATATGGCAAGCAAAAATTTTGCGAGAAGCCCGTTGCTCCACACCACTGAAAGCCGATCGGCATCATCTCTGTGAGATGCTATTTCTCGCACGCCTCCCAGTAAAAATCCCCAATCGAGTACAAAACCCACTATGATTGGAACAACATTCCAATACATAATCATGCCAAAGGCATCTGCTTTCAAAATTCGCGCCAGATAAGGGAGCACGAGCAGTGGTAAAAAAATCTGCGCGGCCTGTATGCCGCCAAAAGAAAGAATCGTGTTTACAATTCTACGCCGCCCTTTCCAGCGAAATGGCACAATATTCATCGGGCTATAGAGTTTGCAAGGTTTTGATAAATAGTATCGTAGTTTTGTCTTACACTATCGATGCTGTGATTTTGTTCGACATAGTGGCGTCCAGCCGCGCCCATCTGGTGCCGAAGTTCAGGGTCGTTAATTAACGCACGTATGTACTGCTCCATTTCGTCGGCATTTTTAGCTACAAATCCATTAATGCCATGCTGCACTACGGCTCGGTTGGGAGGGATGTCGGATACCACGACAGGCTTGTGTAACGACATTGCCTCAAGCAGCGCATAAGAAAGTCCATCCCATCGTGTTGGATGCACGAAAATATTCATGCTTGCCACGCAGCTCAGGGCGATTTTATTGTCAACCCAGCCTGTGCGTCTAACAAAATCGGGGAGTTCGCGTGAATCTGTTTTGGCGCCGACCCAAATCCAGCTGGCTTCAGCTTGTAAACTTGTTGCAGCATGAACAAACCAATCGAGTCCGTGCTGATTTGTCAGTCTGCCACAAGTTCCGACTTGGATGTTGTTTGTTTCAGATTCTGGCGTACGTGCACCATTGATGGCATCAATCATTGCAAGATCAATAGCATTGCGCGCTAAAAAAACCTTCTGCTTGTCGCCAGCCAAGCGTAGTGCCCAAAAATATTCTTCATCACCACAAGCCGCAATGCCATCTCCTATTTTTGTTAGGCCCCACTCTATGGCTTTAATGCCAGTTCGCGCAACTGGTCCAATATCTGAACGCAAAAAGGCGTAGGCATGTGGTGTGTACAGGGATGGAACCCCTGCGAGCTTGGCAGCGATTCTGCCAAAGACTCCTGCAATAGATGAATGGCAGTGTACAACATGAGGATTAGTCTTTAAAATGATCTTTCTTAATGCAGTAAAAGTGTTAAAAATATGTACAGGATTTGCTGATAGTTTCATGTTTAAGGGAATAAAGTTGACATGTTCATGAAAGTTGTCGCGAAAATTATTTACTGTTTCGTTGCGGTTGCTATACACAATGGTGTGCTGATAATTTTTTGTTAAACTCTTTGTCAGGAATGAAAGCGCGGTAAGGCAGCCACCGCCAAAGGATTCAGCTATGTGTAGTATTTTGCATTGCTCGGTGTTCACGTTTTATGCCTCGTGTCAACGTTGGCCTGAAGCCAGCGTACGTCCATTTGCTGGAGAGCCAATTGTTATAGCAACAGCACGAATGTTTTACTGAAAATAAATTTTATAGTACTGTTATGTAT
>NZ_JAVESS010000024.1 GCF_034006445.1 Desulfovibrio sp.
GATCTCAAAGCCCGTTACGCTCTCTGCTTCGCTGCCCTTGAGGCTGGCGTCGCCTTTGACAATGGCCTGCTGCACTTCACGCACGCGCTTGAACACCCCCTGAGCGCCGTAAGCCACGACCTGTCTCACGGGCTGGGCCTGGCCGCGCTGCTGCCTGCCGTCATCAAGGAGTGCTACCCGGCGCGTTCCGCCGTGCTGGCCCACATTCTTGCGCCCATTGTTCCGGACCTCGCGGGCGTGCCCGAAGAAGCCGACAAGGTGGCCAAGGCCGTGGAACAGTGGCTCTTCGGGCTGGGTGTGACCCAGAAGCTTGTGGATCTGGGCGTGAAGGAATCCGATGTGGTCACTTTCTGCGACCTTGTGGAACAAACCCCTTCCCTCGGACTGCTGCTATCTGTGGCTCCGGTAAAGGCCACGCGCGAGATCGTGGCCCGCATCTACACAAATTCCCTGCGCCCTATGGCCTGAGGCGAAAAACAGGATTGAAGCAACACACGCCGGGTACCCGGTAAGATACCCCCCACCCCGACAGCGCGCCTGTCAGCCCCTACAGCACGCGCCTGTCGGGCCATGCAGCGGCAAGCCACCAGTGATGGCGGCTTGCCGCTGTACTTTTGTTGATTCATTGAACTTTGGCTTCCGTCAAACTTTCTCTTGCGTTTTGAGCCGCCCCTTAATAAAACTGACCAGTCAGTTTTATTAAGGGGTTTACCATGTCCGATTCCACATCCGTATCTTCTCCCCAGGCTCAAGAGCCTCCCGTGAAAAAGCGGCCCTCTTCTTCGCGCCGTTCGCGGATAATGCTCGTGTTGGGCTTGCTCATGGCAGCGGCTCTGCTGGCCTGGGCGGCGCGCTGGTTTTTTGTGTGGCGCTTTGAAGAAACCACCGATGACGCCTATGTTGCCGGCAATGTTGTGCGCATCATGTCCCAGATTTCAGGACGTGTGGTGTCGGTGCTGGCCGATGATACGGACAGCGTACGCGCCGGGCAGCCCCTGGTGCGCCTGGATGACGATGACGCGCGTCTGGCCCTGGACCGCGCGCTGGTGGATCTCGCCTCGGTGGTGCGGGAGATCGCCCGCCTTGAGGCGCAGCGGCGTGAAAGTCTGGCGCTGATCAAGGTTGCGGAAGTGACGTTGGAACAGGGCATTACCAATCTGCGACGCCGCGAAATTTTGGGACGCGAAAAGGCCGTGCGCCTGGAAGAGGTTCAGGACTTCCACGCGCAGGTCAAAAGCTCCACAGCGCAACTGGATGCGGCCCGTCAGCGCAGAAAGGCCCTGGACGCCCAATTGCTGCACGGCCCGGTAGAGGATCAGCCCCTGGTGCGCCAGGCTGCGGCCAGGGTGCGTGAATGCTGGCTGACGCTGCAGCGCACAGTCATACGCAGCCCTGTGGATGGGCAGGTGGCCCAGCGCAGCGTGCAATCCGGCCAGGTGGTTGCTGCGGGAACGCCGCTCATGGCCGTTATTCCGCTTAACAGCCTGTGGGTGGAGGCCAATTTCAAGGAAGTGCAGTTGCGTCATATGCGCGTGGGCCAGCCTGCCTCCATCAGGGTGGACATGCACGGCTCGGGGGTGACCTATCAGGGCCGTGTGGCGGGATTTTCCGCCGGTACGGGCAGTGCCTTTGCGCTGATTCCGGCCCAGAACGCCACAGGCAACTGGATCAAGGTCGTTCAGCGGGTGCCGGTGCGCATTGAACTGGAAGGCAAAGACGCAGCACGGCATTCTTTGCTCATCGGCCTGTCTTCCTTGGTGACGGTGAATATCGATGATGCCTCGGGCCCGCTGCTGACCGACGCCGCCCGGCAGCGTCCCCTCCCGCCCGTGCTCACGGCGCAGGGTACGGAGCCGGACATGGACCCCATTGAAGAGCGCATCCGCAGCGTCATTGCCGAAAACAGCCCGCCCGTCAACGGTGCTACGGAGCGCTGAGCCATGAGTTCTCCGGCACGCCAGACCCTGCCCTCCAAACCCGGCGAAAAAGATGCCGCGCCTGCGGCCCCGTCTCAGAATCTACGGCCTGTGGAGCCTCTGCCCGGAGGCATGCGCGTACTGGCCACGGTGAGCATTGCCCTGGTCACGGCCATGACCGTTCTGGACACCACCATCGCCAACGTGGCTCTGCCCACCATTGCGGGCAATCTGGGGGTAGCCCCTTCGCAGGGAACACTGGTCATCACCTTTTACGGGGTCGCCAACGCCATCGCCATTCCCCTTACCGGCTGGCTGGCGCGGCGTTTCGGCGAGGTGCGCGTTTTCACCCTGGCCACCTTTTTCTTTGTGCTGGCGTCGCTGTTCTGCGGGCTTTCCCATTCGCTGCTCATGCTTATCATCGCGCGCATTATTCAGGGGGCAGCCGCCGGGCCGCTGATTCCCCTGTCCCAAAGCCTGCTGCTGACATGCTACCCGCCGGAAAAACGCGGCCTCGCCCTGGCCATGTGGTCCATGACTATCGTGGTCGGGCCCATTCTGGGGCCTATTCTCGGCGGCTATATTTGCGATGACTTTTCATGGAACTGGATTTTCTTTGTCAACGTGCCCCTGGGCATTTTCTGCCTGCTGGCCCTGCGGATTGTTCTGGATGGACGCGAAACCCCTGTGATGCGCGCGCCCGTAGACAAGATTGGTCTGATACTGCTGGTGCTTGGCGTGGGTTCTTTGCAACTGATGCTGGATGAAGGCAAGGACCATGACTGGTTCGCCTCCCCTTTAATTCTGGGATTAGGCGTTGTTGCGGCCATCGCTCTGGTATTTTTCGTAGCATGGGAGTTAACGGAAAAAGAACCTGTGGTGGATCTTTCACTTTTTCGCCACCGCAGCTTTACTGTGGGTACTATTTGCATATTTTTGGGGTTCATGCTGTATTTTGCATCGGTAGTGCTCATGCCCATGATGCTTCAGACGCGCATGGGCTACACCGCCATGTGGGCAGGCTTTACTCTGGCTCCTATTGGCATATTTTCTCTTTTTATCTCCCCGATTTTAGGAAAAAATGCCGCCAGGCTGGACATGCGCGTGCTGGCCAGCATCAGTTTTGTGGTCTTCGCCCTGTGTTTTTTCTGGCGCAGCTATTTTGCCCCCAATATGGACGTATCCTTCGTCATGTGGCCACAATTTGTGCAGGGGCTGGCTGTTGCGCTCTTTTTCATGCCCCTGACCAGTCTCAGCCTCAACGGCATACCCGGCAGCGACATCGCCAGCGCCATGAGCCTTTCCTCCTGCCTGCGCACTCTGGGCGGTTCCATCGGTTCTTCGCTGGTCATGACACAGTGGGAACGGCTGGAGGCCCTGCACCACGTACGCTTTGCCGAAAGCATGACCGACGCCAGCTTCCCCTTTGTCCAGGCCATGCAGGGTTTGCAAGGCATGGGCATGAGCGCCATGCAGGCCACGGCATGGATCAATCAGGAAGTGACGCGCCAGGGCTTTCTTGTGGGATTCAACGAACTGTTCTGGGCCGGAGGCTGGGCGTATTGCCTCATGGCCGGACTGGTGTGGCTCGCGCCCGCGCCGCAACGCAGGAGATAGACATGTCGGAAACACCCGTGCAGCCAGAGCCCACGAAACGCGAAAAAAAGAATGAGAGCCGCCGCCGGGCCATTCTGGATGCGGCCCTGGAGATTTTTTCTGCGCACGGCTTCGCCGCTGCCCGCGTGGAAGACATCGCCCGCGCCGCCAAAGTCGCCAAGGGAACCATATATATCCATTTCACAGACAAAAAGGATATCTTTAACACTCTGGTGCTCGAAGATCTTCTTGCCCTGCACCAGAGCGTGAGGGATACGCTGGCCCGCCCGGAACTTCCCCTGCACGAGCGTCTCTGGCGCATGGCCCAGCCCTTTTTGCAAAATAACGGCGTCTCCCGCAGCATGCAGATCATTCGCCTCATCCACGCCGAAGGGCTGCACAATCCATCGCTGGTGCAGCCCTACCACGAACAGATTATCAGCACGCTTGCCACGTTGCAGCACCATATGCGGGAAATCGGCCTTCGCGGCCCGGTATGCGAGCATCCACAACTGATCATGGCGCCGCTCATTCAGGGCATTATCTGGCAGGGACTCATGGGAGGGCTGGCCCCTCAGGACATTGCCGGCGCGTACCGCGCCAACCTGGATGCGCTGCTGGCGGCGGCAGGCTATTCCTTCGGGATGTCCCCTCATAAGGAGGACAATGGGCCTGCTGTCAGGCTGACCTCTTCCTGACCTCCTCCCGATTGACCTTCCCCCCGAAAAGTATGCCATTAAAACGTTAGTGCCCTTGATATGTTCCTTGCCTCGCTGGCTGCCGTGATCACGGCCAAAAGCGAATGCAGTCAGCGCGTGGCGGGCAAAACAACCGCCTGCCTGCCTTGACCACCAGGCAGTTGGAGAATACCATCTGGATATAGGTGAAAATGGGTGGTGTTGGGGGCACATTTATTTGTTGAATTGCTGCATGTTGGGGGAAATATGAAGGCCTGTATCAAACGTCTGTGCTTTGCGCTGGTGCTGTTTGCCGTATTTTTGGGCATGGCGGTGTGTTCATCTGCAAAAGAAGTAGTGCTGTATTCTTCCAACCAGCCTGACATGCTGGATGCTATTTCACAGGATTTTGAAAGCAAAACGGGCATCAAGCTTACCGTGGTTCGCATGGGCACCGGCGAAGCCATGAAGCGTATCGAAGCCGAAAAAGCCAACCCCCTGTGCGACGTGTTCTGGAGTGGAGACGTGGCTGTGCTGGACAATGCCAAGGCCAACTTCATGTCCTACACCTCACCTGAAGCCGCCAGTTTGCCGGCATCCTTCATCGAGAAGGACCACAAATGGACGGCGGCCAACATGCATCTGATGGTCATTATGGCCAATACCCAGCTTGTTCCTGCTGCTAACCTGCCCAAAACATGGGGCGACCTGCTTGATCCCAAGTGGAAGGACAAGGTGGTCATGGCCAATCCGCTCAAATCCGGGTCTGCCTATGCGCAGGTATATGGCCTTTATAAGCTGTATGGCTGGGAAGGACTGACAAAGCTCATTAACAACGTTAAGATTCTTGACAGTTCCAGCCTTGTTTACAAGGGAACCGCCGAAGGTGAATTTGCCCTTGGCATCACCATGGAATACGCGGCCCACCGCTATGTGGCCGGTGGCGCGCAGAACGTGCGGGTTATCTATCCCGCCGACGGCGTCATTGCCGCCCCGGAAGGCCTTGCCATCATAGCCGACTGCAAACATCCCGAAGAAGCCAAGGTGCTTGCGGACTATCTGCTCTCCCAGCCCGTGGTGGATGCCGTGTTCCAGAAGTATTTTCGTCGGCCTGCACGGCCGGACGCCTCTGCGGTAGAGGGCATGCCCTCGCTGAAAGAGCTTAATATGCTCAAGGATTTTGATCCGGCGGAAGCCAATGCTCTGGAAAAAGACATGCTCGCCAAGTGGAAAAAGCTGGTTTTGCAAAAGCAGTAGGCGAACATCCAGGCGCGGTTCTCTCCGCGCCTTTTTTATGGCCGGAAACTTGCCGTAATATGCAGCTGCCTGGCTGGGGCTGGTAGCTCCCCTCGCTGGCAGCAGCAACACGCAGGTTGCCCTTGCAGACAAGGATATTTCTGTGCGTATAGAACTTGTTGATATCGTAAAGCAATTTGGTTCTCTCCGGGTTGTGGACAAGGTCAGTCTGACCATTGGCGACGGCGAATTTTTTACTCTGCTGGGCCCCAGCGGTTGTGGTAAAACCACGCTGCTGCGCATGATTGCCGGGTTTAGCGACCCTGACAGCGGTGATATCCTTTTTGGGGGCAAGTCGGTACTTTCGCTGCCTGCCCACCGGCGCAATACGGGCATGGTTTTTCAAAATTATGCCCTGTTTCCGCATATGACTGTTTTTGACAATGTGGCCTACGGCATGGAGGCCCGAAAACTACCGCGTGATACCATCAACAAACGGGTCATGGAAATTCTTGACTCTGTGCAACTGCTCGATCTGCGCGGCAGATACCCCCGGCAGCTCTCTGGCGGGCAGCAGCAGCGCGTTGCCCTGGCCCGCGCCCTTGTTATTCGGCCCGATGTGCTGCTTATGGACGAACCCTTGTCCAATCTTGATGCCAAGCTGCGCGTCACCATGCGGGAAGAAATTCGCCATATTCAGCAACACCTAGGTATAACAACAATATATGTGACGCATGATCAGGAAGAAGCCATGGCCGTCTCCGACAGGGTGGCCATTTTTTATAATGGCAGCCTGCAACAGGTGGCTGATCCGCAGGGCATATATTTTTCGCCTGCCAACAGGTTTACGGCAGAATTCATGGGCTCGTGCAATATTCTGGAAATGACCCCATTGTCATGGAACGGCGAGCAGGGCCTTGCCCGCATGCTGTGCGGCGGGGTGGAGTTTGAGGTGGCCATGCACAATTCTCACGGCGTCAGCCATGCAGAGATGCATGACCAGGCCCCAGTGCAACCCCGGCTGCATGAGCGAGTGAGCGTGATGCTTCGCCCGGACTGGATACACGAGGTGCTGCCCGATACCCCCGCGCAGAATGTTTTTACCGGGCATGTGCATGAGGTCATGTTTTTGGGCACAGTGGTGGTGTATCAGGTTGCCGCCCTTGGCACCCTGCTGCGGGTGGATGTTCCCGCTCTGGACTGCGGAAATTTCAAAAAGGTTGGCGAAGCCATTACGCTTTGCTTTTCGCCGACCAGCCCGGTCAAGGTGAACGCATGATGGGCCTGCGAAAACTATTTTCCGCATGGAACGCGGTTTTGTTGCTCGCCCTGATAACGCTTGTATTGCTCGTGGGTTACCCCATGTACGCCATTTTTCAGGCCAGCTTGCTTGATCCCGACACGGGGGTGTTTACGTGGAATAACTACGCCAGCGTTTTCAGTACCCCCTTTTACCGGCGCTGCCTGGTCAACAGCCTGTTCATGAGCGGCCTTTCCACGGTATTCAGCGTGCTTATCGGCGTGCCCTTTGCCTTTTTTACCACGCGTTACAGGCTGCCCGGAGCAACCACGCTGCGCACGCTGGCCACGCTGCCCCTTATTTTGCCGACCTTCATCGGCGCAGAAGCGTGGCTGCTTTTGCTTGGCCGCAACGGCATCGTCACCCGTCAGCTTGCAGAACTGGGCCTGCATATCCCCAGTATTTACGGCTGGCAGGGCGTTGTGCTGGTTTTTACCCTTCAGTTTTTTCCCTTTGTGTTTCTGATGGTTTCTGCGGCCATCAATTCTGTGGACAGGTCACTGGAAGAAGCCGCCCGCAACCTTGGGGCTTCCCCATGGCGGGTTTTTCGCACAGTGACGCTGCCGGTGGTTACCCCAGCCATTGCGTCCGGCGCATTGATAGTTTTTTGTATGTCTATTGAAAACTTTGGCGTTCCAACAATTATCGGCAATGATTATAAGGTCTTGGCAGAGCAGGCCTACAGCGAGTTTGTCAGCGAGATGGGGGGCAACCCCTCAATGGCAGGTACGTTGAGCACGGTTTTGGTGGTGGTGACCCTGGTTCTGACCGTATTGCAAAAAGTGTGGGTAGAGCGAAAAAATTATGCCATGTCGGCGCTACGGCCCCCGGAGGTCAAGACCCTGTCGCCCCTGGGCAAAAAGCTTGCCTGGGCGTTCTGCGCCGGTATTGTTTTTATCTCGCTGGCGCCGTTTGCCGTAGTTATGGTGGCTGCTGTTACCAAAACAAACGGCCCGGTCATGTACTACGGGCAGTTTACGCTCGATAACCTGCTGATTGCCCTTCAGGTGGCCCCGCGCCCCATTCTTAACTCGTTTTTTCTGTCCACAACGGCCACGGTTATCGGCATGGTGTTTGGCCTGGCCGTGAGCTATCTGGTGGTGCGCAAAGGGGGAGTGGCTGGCTATGTTCTTGATCTGGCCATGATGCTGCCGCTGGTTATTGCCGGTTCTGTGTTAGGCATTGCGCTGGCAGCGTCATATAACAAAGGGCCAGTGGTGCTCACCGGCACATGGATGATCATTGTGCTGGCGTATTTTATCCGCAAGACGCCGTTTTCCGTCAAAACAACATCGGCCCTGCTGCACCAGATTGAAGTGTCGGTAGAAGAAGCTTCCATCAGCCTGGGTGTGCCGCCGTTTGCGACGTTTCTCAAGGTGGTGGTGCCTTCCATGCTGCCTGGGGTGGTGGCCGGGGCCATTATCATGTGGGTTACAACGCTGGCGGAGCTTAGCTCTACCATCGTGCTGTACTATGGCCCGTGGAGCACGATGACTGTGCAGGTTTTTCAGTACATTGGCAGCGGAGATTTTGGCCCTGCCTCTGCCTACGGGGCTATTTTGATAGTTTCCGTACTGGTTCCGCTGTTTTTGCTGAGCAAGTTTTTGGGCCGTGATCTGACCACCGCGCTGTAGCGGTGCACGCAGATTCAAGACATTTGCGTTGGCTACGGATGCCCCGCTTATGGGAGCCTTGCAGAGCCGTCCCGCACCATGGTGTGGGACGGCTTTGCAAATAGTCGGAGGTCGCGCCATTCGGGTTCCATGCCTTTCGGCACTATTTTGCCGTCAGTCTGGTCAAACGCAGAAGGCAGACATAACCGACATACAGCAGCTTTTGGGCCACAAGAGGCCCACCACAACGGATATTTACCTGCGGAGCGTTGCCCCCCACACCCTTGATCGCTTGGCCGGGGGCATTGAAGGGGTGGTTCAGTCGGTAGCTACCCACAAGTAGAAGGCTGAAGTAGAAGGGTAGAGTTTACTGTGACCCAGTGGATAAAGGGGGCAGTATCGCTTTGCAGCAGATCGCCTTTACAGAGTGCAATATTTATGCATGCATATTTCGTCAATCAATATGCAGCTAGGATAAAAACACAGTCTGGTTGGTAGTCCAGACGCATGCAAGTCATGCCAGTAACCTTCCCCCTTGGGTTGTCCATTCCTTGTCCGTTTCACAATCAAGGGGAGTTGCAATGGAGAGTTACAGGACCAATATTTGTATTTTATTTGAGGATGGATTTTGGGTCGCGTACATTGAAAATTCGCATGCCAACGGAGATGACTACCATGTGGCAAGACATGTGTTTTGCCCAGAACCCAGCAATGCGGAACTGCGGGAGTTTTTTTAAGCAGCTTTGAGGATTCACTGCTCTGGACAGAATCTCCCATAAAGTGTTCCGCCAAGGCATTAGCGGCAAGCCCAAAACGGCGAAGCCGGGAAGCCGGGGCAGCGGTAAGACAATCCTCCGGGGCAATTAAGGCACGGGAAGCCGTAAAGCTTGGCAGGGCGCTACGCAAAATAAAAAATGCGAAAACGCGTAAATCGCAGAGAAATTCACAAAGCTGCATCGATTTCACCCGAAAACAGCAAAAAAAGAAGCAAAAGCATCAAGGGCACTGATTTTGCAAAAGCAAGGGGACGGCTTTGCAAAGCGGACAGCTTCAGTCTTGCGGTGGGGCGGTTGTTGAGCAAGCATCAGCCCGTGGTTTTTCACTTTAGTTTTCCCCACAGACCTCTCAAAAGTATGTATGGCGTCATGACGCCACCCTGCGCCGCCCCGAAATTGCCCGCTTCAGAACGCAAAAACGGCGAGCTACTTATTCAGTAACTCGCCGTTGCCATTTGCTCTATGGCGGAGAGGGAGAGATTTGAACTCTCGATACAGGTTTAAGCCCGTATACTCGCTTAGCAGGCGAGCTCCTTCGGCCGACTCGGACACCTCTCCGCTTTTGGGCGCAGTGCGCCCCGAATGCAGAAGTGCAAGCTAGCTTAGGTTGGCAGGGCTGTCAAGCGTGCGGAGATTTTTGTTCTTTTGTACATGGCCTGCCGTGGCGGCCGTGGTTGTTACAACCAAGGTTGCCAACAATAAAAAACGGCATTTCTGCAAAGCAGGCCATGCCCGCCCCGAGCGCTCCGCCGGGGCCACAGACCCACGATTGACCCTTGCCCCGGCTTGGCGTAGCTTTACAGTTTACATTATCGCCAGGAAGTAATGGAGCGCACCATGGCCCCCGAGACAAAAAACATGACCCCCACCGCCGACACCCACTGCACCAACGCCACGGACGCAGCGGCGGACACCGCCAGCAAGCCCGGCGTGGACTTCATTCGTGCCCGTATCATTGAAGACAATGCCACAGGCCGCTATAACGGCAGGGTCCATACGCGCTTTCCTCCCGAGCCCAACGGCTATCTGCACCTTGGGCACGCCAAGTCCATCTGCCTGAACTTTGGCGTTGCCAAAGAATTCAACGGCTTGTGCAACCTGCGCTTTGACGACACCAATCCCACAAAAGAAGAGCAGGAATACGTCGATTCCATTCGCGAGGACGTGCGCTGGCTTGGCGGCGACTGGCAGGACAGGGAATTTTACGCCTCCAATTATTTTGAGCAGCTCTACGCCTATGCCGAACAGCTCATCACCATGGGCAAGGCCTATGTGGACGATCTTTCAGCGGAAGAAATCCGTGCGTACCGGGGCACGCTGACCGAGCCGGGGCGCGAAAGCCCCTGGCGCAACCGCAGTGTGGAAGAAAATCTCGACCTGTTCCGCCGCATGCGTGCGGGCGAGTTTGCCGATGGCGAGCGCGTGCTGCGCGCCAAGATTGACATGACTTCGCCCAATCTGGTCATGCGCGATCCCACGCTGTACCGCATCCGCCATGCCGCGCACCACCGCACGGGCGACACATGGTGCATCTACCCCATGTACGACTACACGCACTGCCTGTCGGACTCCATCGAGGGCATCACCCATTCGCTCTGCACGCTGGAATTCATCAACAACCGCGAACTGTACGACTGGGTGCTGGAAACGCTTGGCGCATACCGCCCCCAGCAGATTGAGTTCGCCCGTCTCAACGTCACCTACACCATCCTTTCCAAGCGCAAGCTCATCCAGCTTGTCAAAGAAGGACACGTTCGCGGATGGGACGACCCCCGCATGCCCACGCTCTGCGGCCTGCGCCGCCGGGGCGTGCCCGCCGAAGCCCTGCGCGAGTTCTGCTCCCGCATTGGCATGGCGCGGGCCGACTCCACGGTGGAATATTCCATGCTGGAATTCTGCGTGCGCGAACATCTCAACGCCCATGCGGCGCGCGTCATGGCCGTGCTTGATCCCGTCAAGGTGGTCATTGAAAACTACCCCGAAGGGCAGGTGGAAGAGTTCGACATGCCCTACCACCCAGAGGACGAGAGCTACGGCAGCCGCAAGGTGCCCTTCTCGCGCGAACTGTACATCGAGCGCGACGATTTCCGCATGGAGCCGCCCAAGAAATACCACCGCCTGGCCCCCGGAGCGGAGGTGCGCCTGCGCTATGCCTATTTCATCACCTGCCGCGAGGCCATTCTGGACGAGGCTGGCAACGTGATCGAACTGCGTTGCGTGTATGACCCCGATAGCCGCGGCGGCCAAAGCCCGGACGGCCGCAAGGTCAAGGGAACCATCCACTGGGTGTCGGCCAAGCACGGCATCCCGGCGGAAGTGCGCCTGTACGACCAGCTCTTTGCCGCTGAAAATCCCAATGCGGCTCCCGAAGGCCAGACCTTTCTGGACCATATCAACCCGCAGTCCCTCACCGTTGTCGAAGGCCTGCTGGAGCCTGCCCTGGCGAGCCTGCCCGTGGGCGAAAAGGTTCAGTTCGAGCGCCTGGGGTATTTCTGCAAGGACAGGGACAGCACGGATGCCCGCCCGGTTTTCAACCGCACGACGACGCTGCGCGACACCTGGGCCAAACAGGAAAAGAAGAGCTAGCAAGGGCAATCCGCGCCATGTGGCCAGCTGGGCGGCCCGAAACGGGGCATAGCACCATGCGTAACTCACAAAAATAACAAGATAATACCAGAAATTGCAATCTGGAACGTCACGGCGCGTCAGATACGCATTTTGTCGCTTGACAGCCAAAACACCAGTATATATAGTGCGCGTCTCAATGGGTCGTTAACTCAGCAGGTAGAGTATCTGCCTTTTAAGCAGAGAGTCGCAGGTTCGAACCCCGCACGACCCACCATTTAAAATCAAGCGGTTAGCCCCACAAGGGCTGGCCGCTTTTTCTATTGCGGATAAGTTTTGGATACGTTCTTTGCCCCTGCGCGTATAGATGCGTAGTACTTTGGCATGGGCAAGCAGAACGCATACCATCACGGAAAGATGCCGCAAAACCTCATGCCATTATTATCCCCCAAAAGAAACGCATCCAAGAACAGCACTAGAGAGCATTTTACCTTTGAAAAAGTGTACATGCTCTAAGGCTCCACGACAGTGCAGCGCGCCACAACGTGGCGTGGATTCATCAATGAATCACAAATAATCTCCCACCTGAAATGCGAGCAGGCAGGCAAAAACCTGTCTGCTCGCATTTTGTGGCAAGGATTTTCAGGCAACCTTTTGAGCTTTAACTCGGTGCATTCGTTAAAGCTCAAAGGGCCCATGGTTAATGGGGCATTGCATCTGGCGGCCCTCTAGCCCACCTTCATTTTCTCAATTTAAGAACTTTACCCGCAGAATTACTTCTCGAAATAAGAATTTTCTCATTTTGCGAAGCACATTTTTTTTACCACCACCTTTCAAAACCTCCGCACTGTCCCTGCATTATTGAAATTTTTTTCACATGTTCAATGTGGCCTTTTTTTTGCGTAAAGCGTGCGTCAAACTTTTACCCCTTTTTGAACTTGTTACCCCCGAGGTCAACATGTCTATCAGGATGCACCTGAATTCTTACCAAAAAATTCCCAACAGGCTCCGACCTTTCGACACTGTCTAGAACAGCCCGCTGCACTCTGGTGATGACAAAAGTTGCTCTATGCAACGGCCTTATGACTGCATCCCTGTTATCCGCTCTGGAGACGGCGGTATTTTGCAAACGTGTCTCTGAAAGTCCTTTTCGGTCCCATTTTTATTTAAAAATAACCGTATTACAGGAATAGGAGTGTGCATGAAAAGAATTATTACACTCATTCTTGCAGCCAGCCTGGTTCTTGGGGGCGTCTGTAATGCTTCAGCCATTGATTTCAAAGCCAAGGGCGAATGGTTAATGAACTTCGATCTGGGGACCGGCGGAAAATTCGTCAGCAAAGGACGTGACGGAAAGAACGCCGTGGGCAACTACCGCGCCGCAGGGCATGGCGTAGAAGACAATTTTGAGGCCCGCCAGCGCGTGCGCCTTGAACTTACCGCCGTGGCATCTGAAGCTCTTTCCGGAACCGTTTTCTTTGAAATGGGCGACAGCGTCTGGGGCGCCTCCAACTCACTCTACGGTGGCGGCGGAGCGCTCGGCGCAGACGGCAGCGTTGTTGAACTCAAGCGTGCCTATATCGACTGGGTGGTACCCAGTACAGATCTCAAGTTGCGTATGGGCATCCAGGGCTATTATCTTCCCAGCGAAACCTTTGGGAGCGCCATCCTGATGGAAGACGGCGCGGGCATTACCGCCAGCTATAAGTTCAACAACAACGTGTCGCTTACCTCTTTCTGGCTGCGTCCCTATAATGACAATGCCACCGCCACCAATACTGGGGACACCAGAGTTTCCGCCAACTATCTGGATAACGTTGACTTCTTTGGCCTGGTTATGCCCCTCGACTTTGAAGGAATAAAAATTACTCCCTGGGTGATGGCTGGCGCCATTGGCGAAAATTTCGACAGAACAAATGTAAACTTCGCCACCGAAATCGCGGGAGGCTCAAAAGTCTATAACGGCGCAAGCCCCATAGACTTTCGTCGCAACACCACGGCCCTTGTGGCCCCGCCCGGCGCTCTTGACGATAATGCCAGACACCTTTTACGCGCTGACGCTTATTCCAGCGCCGTATGGGCTGGCCTTACCGGCAAAATTACCCTTGCTGATCCCTTCCGTTTTTCCTGGGATTTCAACTATGGAAGTGTGACCACCGGCAGGGAGGAATACGATCGTTCCGGCTGGATGCTCAGTGCCCTTGCCGAATACAAGACAGAGTGGGGTACTCCCGGCCTGGTCGGCTGGTGGGGCAGCGGTGATGACGGAAACATCAAAAACGGTTCCGAAATCATGCCTTTCGTTTCCATTGGCAGCGGTGGCTACAACCTGTCCACTCTGGGCACATGGGGCGAACCCTGGCTCTCCAATGACGGCATCATGGGATACAATGCGGTGGGCACGTGGGGTTTTGGCGCAAGAATAATGGAATTTTCCTTTGTGGAAGCCCTGAAGCACAACATCCGCGTCAACTACTTCCGGGGCACCAATGATCCTGACATGGCCGGCTATATCACCGGCACCCGCAGCTACAAGGGACAGGGCAAAGCCACTGGCCTGAGCGACTTCAACTCTTACGGAACGTATCTCACCACAGAGGATTCGGGAATGGAGGTCAACCTCGACACCCATTACGACATCTACAAAAACCTGGATATGTGGGTACACCTTGGCTATATCCATCTGTGGCTGGATGACAGCGCTAACATGTGGGGTGGATACGACAAAAAGGGCAACAGTCATGGGCTTAACGCCACAGATGCATGGCGTGCCAGCATATCTTTCAGATATTCATTTTAAACAACAAAGCTGAGTAGCCCCCGTTTCGACAGCCTCCCCCCAACCAGGAAGAGGTGCTGGGAATTGGGCTCACTTTTTCGGACCAGTCCACAGTATAAGCGGTATAACCAAGGCGGACAGTTTCATGAGCCATGCCGCCTTCTTGGGTCAAGCCAGGGGGGGAATCCCCTCTGGCTTGACCTGTTGTTATATTTCCGGCGGCTTTCTGCCGTCAAAGTTCCTGTGCGGGCACCACGGCAGCCCGTTGGGGCATGCCCGCTTCATATCACCATGGCGGCAAAGCGGCCGTGATTTCTGCGTGGGCCTGGCAAGGTGTACTCAAGAGGTGCACATTGGTTGTAACCATGAAGAATTCGGAGTAAAGTGCACAAATAATCAACCGTACGCATTTTCCGCTGGGCCCAGCCCTCGCAAATCGGTGCGGCAAAGCGCTGTAGTATGGCAATCCATGCGTGGATATAGTTTCATACTTCCAAGACATGCCGCCGCACGGCGGCGAAACCTCGCGCCCGGCCTTTTTTTGCCGTCCGGGGCGCTGGCTTCCGAGAGGTTCTGAATATGCTTTCGGATCTTCAGCCTTCAGTGCAGTCCTACGCGGACGTTATTTCCAGGGTAACTGGCATTGACGTGGAAATTGTTGACAGCAACATGGTTCGTGTCGCCGGCACGGGCATCTATGCCGACAGCGTAGGGCAGAATCTCGCCAGGGCCGGGGAAGTCTACAAGGAGGTCATGCGCAGCCGGAAGACCATTCAGGTGGATACGCCCCGGCACCACCCCATTTGCGAGCGTTGCCCGGACCGGGAAAAATGCCGCGAGCACTTTTCGCTGTCCACGCCCATTGCGGACGAAAACAAGCTCTTCGGCGTCATTGGCCTGGTCTGCTTCAATGACGAAGACCGCATGCGGATGCTCTCCTCCCTTGAAAGCTATTCGGCCTTCATTTCCTTTCTGGCCGACGGACTGGCGCTGAAAATCGGCGAAAGAGGCCGCCTGCTCCAGGCCACGCGCATGCTCGACCTTATGCTTCAGGCTGTGGACATTCCCGGCCTCGGCATTGTGCTGTTCAACACCGACGGCAGCCTGCTCTACGCCAACAGCCCGGCGCGCGAACTGCTTGGCGAGGATACCGGACGAAGCATGAGTGTGAATGGCATCCAGCGTTGCGACGGCGGCGTATACGGCTACGAGGAATATGAGGTGAAAACCCCGAACGGCAAGGTGCATAACCTGCCAGGCCGGATGATGGAGCTGGACTGCGGCAATGGCGACAAATCGATGATGTTTGTTTTTGAACTGCCCACCCGCCTTGCGCGTCTGGCCGGAAACATCAACTCCCACAGCGACGATGCCGGATTCGACAATCTTATCGGCAGTTCCCCGGCCCTGGCGTCCCTCAAGAGCAAGGCCATACAGGTGGCCGATTCCGGTTCCACCGTACTTATCACCGGCGAATCCGGCACGGGCAAGGAACTGCTGGCCCGCGCCATTCACAACACCGGGCCCAGAAAAACTGCGCCCTTTATTGCCATCAACTGTGGCGGCATACCCGACACCCTGCTGGAAAGCGAGCTGTTCGGCTATGTGAGCGGCGCGTTTACGGGCGCTTCCAGCAAGGGGCGCATGGGCAAGTTCGAGCTGGCCGAAGGCGGCGTGATCTTTCTGGATGAAATATCGGCCATGCCTCTGTACGTGCAGGTAAAGCTGCTGCGCGTGCTTCAGGAAAGGGTGGTCATCCGCCTTGGCTCCAACCGCCTTATTCCGGTCAATGTGCGCGTCATTGCGGCCAGCAACGAAGATTTGCGCGAGTGCATCAAACGCAGCGCCTTTCGTGAGGACCTGTACTACCGGCTCAACGTCATCCCACTGGATATCCCCCCCTTGCGCCAGCGCACAGGGGACGTGCCCATTCTGGCCAATTTCTTTCTGGACAAATACTGCGAGCTCTTCCACAAACGCCGCCCACGGCTGCGCGCCTCCATGCTGCGACTGCTGGAAAAATATCCCTGGCCCGGCAATGTGCGCGAACTGGAGCACGTGCTGGAATACGCCGTAAACATGATGCCCGCCGATGGCGCCATAGGCATTGACTGCCTGCCTGCCAAACTTCTGGAAGATGTGCGGCGACAGGAGATTGAAAACGCCCCACAGACGCCCCCTCTGCCGGCCCAGACCGACAGCGCGGAACATATCGTCCCCCTGGCGCAACTGGAAGAACGCGCCATCCGTGCGGCCCTTGAAAAATTCGGCAAAAGCACCGAGGGCAAAAAGAACGCCGCCTGTGCTCTGGGGCTGAGCCTGGCCACGTTTTACCGAAAAATCCGTTCTTTCTCAATTTAAGAAAATCCTTTCTCTGCGTTTATCAAAATGATAATTTTCTCATTTTGACAAGAAAAAAACCTCCCCCCCGGCACTGCGCAAAACGCTTCATGCTGCCAGCATAGTTGAAATTTTTTTCACATTCCAACTTTGGCCCCATTCTTGCCCCTGTATGCTTACAACGGCAGCCACGCTGCATGTCAGCAACCTGTTACCTGTGGGGGCATCATGTCTGTCAGGATACACCTGAACCCATCACCAAAAATTCCCGGCAAGGGGGCTGATCTTTCGGCATTGTCACCATCCGTAGCCGAAACGGTTCGCTCGTTTCACGCCACATTCAAGGAATATTCGCCCACGCCGCTGCACAGCCTCACGGGGCTGTCAAAGGCTCTCGGGCTCAAGCATGTCATGGTCAAGGACGAATCGCGCCGCTT
This sequence comes from Desulfovibrio sp., assembly GCF_034006445.1. Lineage (NCBI taxonomy): Bacteria > Pseudomonadati > Thermodesulfobacteriota > Desulfovibrionia > Desulfovibrionales > Desulfovibrionaceae > Desulfovibrio > Desulfovibrio sp. Next base: position 17,236 of record NZ_JAVESS010000024.1, read on the forward strand.
CGGGCTGAACGCATTCAAGGTCCTTGGTGGTTCATACGCAATGGCCCGTTATCTGGCCTCCAAGGTCGGCCTGCCCCTTGAAGGTCTTTCGCGTGACATGCTGACCTCGCCCGACGTACGGGCCAAGTCTGGCGACATCACCTTCATCACCACCACCGACGGCAACCATGGCCGCGGCCTGGCCTGGACAGCCCGCGAACTGGGCTACAAGTGCATCGTCTTCATGCCCAAGGGCTCGGAAGATATCCGCAAGAACAATATCCTGGCCGAAGGCGCACAATGCACCGTCACGGACCTGAACTATGACGAAGCCGTGCGCATGAGCTGGAACCTGGCGCAGGAAAAAGGCTACGTCATGGTGCAGGACACAGCCTGGGACGGATATGAAGAAATTCCCACCTGGATCATGCAGGGCTACATGACCCTGGCCACCGAGGCCCTGGAGCAGATGAAAGCCATGGGCACCCTGCCCACGCACTGCTTCCTTCAGGCTGGTGTGGGTTCCTTTGCGGGAGCCGTGGTGGGTTGCCTGGCCGCAGCGCTCGGCGAAAAAGCGCCCAAGTTCATCACGGTCGAGCCGCATCAGGCCAACTGCATCTACAAGTCCGCCGTCATCGGCGACGGCAATCCCCACAACGTCACCGGCGACCTGCAAACCCTCATGGCAGGCCTGGCCTGCGGCGAGCCCAACACCACAAGCTGGGGCCTTTTGCGCGACTACTGCTCCGCCTACATTTCCTGCCCCGACTATATGGCCGCCAACGGCATGCGCGTGCTCGCGGCCCCGGTAAAGGGCGACAACCCCGTGGTTTCCGGCGAATCAGGAGCCGTGACCACAGGCATTGTCCAGTGGCTCATGCAGCACCCGGCGGCAACGGCGCAGCGCGCGGCCCTGGGCCTTGGGCCGGACTCTTCGGTTCTGCTCATCAGCACCGAGGGTGATACCGCCCCCGACGTATACAAAAACGTCGTATGGTTTGGAGCCTATCCCGACCTCGACCTTCCCTAGAGACGCCGCCGTAAGGTCTTTGGCCTTGCGGCAGCCCAAATGTTCTTTTTTTGGCCGGAAGTTGAAAAAACGCGCCCTCGAGGCCCGGTTTTTCGCCAGGCGCGGAACGCCCGCGACAACTTCCTCCAAGGTGTTTGCGACAGTTTTTTATGCGCCCGATCCTCCAACCGACACAACGCCAACAGAGTTCACCCAAGGAGAAGAATCAATGGATTTCGCCAAGGTTAACGAGTTAAGCAAAAAATATGGGCCGCGCATGACCCGTTTTCTGCGCGACATGATCGCCATTCCTTCGGAAAGCTGCAAGGAAGAAGGCGTCATCAAGCGCATCAAGAAAGAAATGGAAGATGTGGGCTTCGACCGCGTTGAAATTGACAAAATGGGCAACGTCATCGGCTATATGGGCAACGGCCCGCGTCTCATCGCCTTTGACGCCCATATCGACACCGTCGGCATAGGCGAGCGCGCCAACTGGACCTTTGATCCCTACCAGGGCTACGAGGACGACGAAACCATCGGCGGACGCGGCGCTTCTGACCAGGAAGGCGGCATGGCCTCTATGGTTTACGGCGCTCTGATCATGAAGGAACTGGGGCTCATCCCCAAGGACTTCACCGTGGCCATGGTGGGTACGGTGCAGGAAGAAGACTGCGACGGTCTGTGCTGGCAGTATCTCATCAAGGAACACGGCCTCAAGCCCGAATTTGTGGTCAGCACCGAACCCACTGACGGCGGCATCTACCGCGGCCAGCGCGGCCGCATGGAAATCCGCGTGGACGTGCGCGGCGTTTCCTGCCACGGCTCCGCTCCCGAACGCGGCGACAACGCCATCTTCCGCATGGGCCACATCCTGACCGAACTTGAAGAACTGCACAAAAAACTCAAGGACGATCCCTTCCTCGGCAAGGGTTCGCTCACGGTCTCCCAGATATTCTATTCCTCTCCCTCACGGTGCGCCGTGGCCGATGGCTGCTCCATTTCCATCGACCGCCGCCTGACCATGGGTGAAGACAAGGAACTGGCCCTCGGCCAGATCCGCGACCTGCCCTCCGTGCGCGCCGCTGGCGACCGCGTGAAGGTGTCCATGTACACCTACGAGGAACCGTCCTGGACCGGCCTTGTGTACCCCACTGACTGCTATTTCCCCACCTGGGTGCTGCCCAAGGAAGATGTGGTCTGCAAGTCCGCTGAAGACGCCTATCGCAAGCTCTTCGGCAAGGAAGGCCGCACCGACAAGTGGACTTTCTCCACCAACGGCGTGTCCATCATGGGCATGTTCGGCATCCCCGTGGTCGGCTTTGGCCCCGGTAAGGAAAAGGAAGCCCACGCGCCCAACGAAAAGACCTGGAAGGAAGATCTCGTGCAGTGCGCCGCCCTGTACGCAGCCCTGCCCGTCGCCTACGCGGAAAACAAGGGATAGAGCCATGACCGCCACACAAAGAGACCTGGTGGTTATAGCCATCGGCGGCAATTCGCTTATCAGCGCCCGCGACAAGAAAAGCGTCGCCGACCAGTATGACGCCATCTGCGCCACTGTCGCCCATATTGCCGACGTTATCGAATCCGGCCGCAGGGTGGTCATCACCCACGGCAACGGCCCGCAGGTGGGCTTTATCCTGCTGCGGTCAGAAATAGCCCGCAAGAACAGCGATTTGCACTCCGTACCCCTGGTCTCGTGTGTGGCGGACACCCAGGGCGCCATCGGCTGGCAGATCCAGCAGGCCCTGAGCAACGAACTGCGCGCGCGCAGCGACGCCGGACAGGTGGTCAGCCTGGTCACCCAGGTGCGCGTCAAAGCCGATGACCCCGGCTTTGCGGATCCCGACAAGTTCGTCGGCGAGTTCTACGACGAAAAAGACCTGCCCGCCCTGCGTGAACAAAATCCGCAGTGGGTTCTCAAGGAAGATCCCGGGCGGGGTTGGCGGCGTGTGGTTCCGAGTCCGGCCCCTGTGGAAATCGTTGAGCTGGACGCCATCCGCGCCCTGCTGGACGGCGGCTTTCACCTCGTCACCGTGGGCGGCGGCGGCATCCCTGTTGTGAGCGATGAAAAGGGAAATCTGCGCGGCGTGGACGCGGTCATTGACAAGGACCTCGCCTCCCGGCTGCTCGCCAACGCACTGGGAGCCGGAACCCTGATTATATCCACCGGCGTGGAGAAGGTCTGCGTCAATTTCGGCAAGCCCGACCAGAAGGCTCTTGGCGAAATCAGCGCCGCAGAAATGCAGGCTTATTATGACCAGGGGCAGTTCCCGGCTGGGAGCATGGGCCCCAAGGTCAAGGCAGCCCTGGACTTTCTGGCAGCAGGCGGTGAACGGGTCATCATCACGAGTCCCGAGCACCTGAAAGCCGCCATCAACAGCCAGGGCGGCACGCACATTACACGGTAAGGCCCTGCCGCCGTGAAGGGTAACGGCCTTTCCCGGCGGCAGGACACAAAGACAGGCCTGCGGCGTGAGCGAAAAAAGACCGGCCGCAGCAATGCAACAACATACCTGCACATCTTACATAGCAGTACTCAGGAGAATCCCATGGACCGCACCGGCATCCGCGAAATGATCAAATGCCTTTCCAGGCTCAACCACAAAAACATGTACATGAATGATTTTCTGGAAACCTGGCACAAGAGCGACGATGAAATCGCCGCCACCTTCGCTGTGGCCGATATTCTCAGAGGCCTGCGCACCAACGGCATTTCGCCGCGCATCTTTGATTCCGGCCTTGGCATTTCGCTGTTCCGCGACAATTCCACCCGTACCCGTTTTTCCTTTGCCTCGGCCTGCAACCTCCTCGGCCTCACCGTGCAGGATCTGGACGAAGGCAAGTCGCAGATAGCCCATGGCGAAACCGTGCGCGAGACTGCCAATATGGTGTCCTTCATGGCCGAAACCGTGGGCATCCGTGACGACATGTTCATCGGCAAGGGCAATTCCTACATGCGCGAAGTGTCCGCCGCCCTGCGCGAAGGCCATGCCGAAGGCGTGCTTGAGCAGCGCCCCACCATCGTGGACCTGCAGTGCGACATCGACCATCCCACCCAGTGCATGGCCGACATGCTGCACGTCATCAACCACTTTGGCGGCGTAGAAAAGCTCAAGGGCAAAAAAGTGGCCATGACCTGGGCCTACTCCCCCTCCTACGGCAAGCCCCTTTCTGTTCCTCAGGGCGTCATCGGCCTCATGACCCGCTTCGGCATGGACGTGACCCTGGCTCACCCCAAGGGCTACGAAGTCATGCCCGAGGTGGAGGCCATTGCCGCCGAAAACGCCAAGGCTTCTGGCTGCGCGTACAAGCGCACCAACTCCATGGAAGAAGCCTTTGAAAACGCCGACATCGTTTACCCCAAGAGCTGGGCTCCCTTTGCTGCTATGGAAAAGCGCTCTGCCCTTTACGAACAGGGCGATCAGGAAGGCATCAAAAAGCTTGAAAAGCAGCTTCTGGCCCAGAACAGCGAGCACAAGAGCTGGGAATGCACCGAAAAGCTCATGGCCACCACCAACAAGGGCAAGGCGCTCTATCTGCACTGCCTGCCCGCCGACATCACCGGCGTTTCTTGCAAGGAAGGCGAAGTGGAAGCCAGCGTGTTCGACCGCTACCGCGCCCCCCTGTATCAGGAAGCCAGCTACAAGCCCTATGTCATTGCCGCAATGATTCTTCTGGCGCGCAAGGCTGATCCGGCCGACACGCTCATGCGCCTGTTGGAAGAAGGCAAGCCCAGAATCAAATAACGAGGTTTGCCAGAATGCTCCGGGGGGCACCCCTCCCCCCGGAGCTACGCCGGATAAAAAGCTCATGTAGGTGAAGCAACGTCAACCCAACGGGTTCATATGAAAGAAACGGCGCGCAAAACCCTTATCCGCAACGGAACAGTGGTTGCCCCGCAGGACGTACAGCAAAGCGACCTGCTGCTGGACAACGGCCGCATCGCCGCTGTGGGGCGCGGCCTGGCCGCAGATGACGCCGCCGTTATTGACGCTTCGGGCAAGATACTTCTGCCGGGCGGCATAGACGTACATACCCATGTGACCCTCAACCCGGATACCGCGGCCGGGGATGTCTATTACACGGGCACGCGCGCCGCCCTCATGGGTGGAACCACAAGCATTGTCGAGCACCTGGGTTTCACCCCCGCCGGGCGCTCCCCCACGCAGCAGCTGGCCCTGTATGCGGAACTGGCCGCCGGACAGGCGGCAGCGGACTACGGCTTTCACGGTCTGGTACAGAGCAGCGACGCCGACTGCGTCAAAAACCTCGAAACATTTGCGGCCCAGGGCGTCACAACGGTCAAGACCTATATGACCTACGCCCAGCACCTTGACGACGCGGGCCTTTCGGCCATGCTCGGGCACTGCCGCGACCTTGGACTGTTGACCGCCGTACACGCCGAAGACCACCAATGCGTGCAGAACGGCATCGCCGCCTGCAAGGCCGAAAAACACGGCGAACCCATCTGGCACGCCAGAAGCCGCCCACCGGAATGCGAAGCCCGCGCAGTGGCGCGGCTGTTGCGCCTGGCCGCCGCAGCCGGTGACGCTCCCGTCTATATCGTGCACCTTTCCACTGCCGCCGCTCTGGCAGAAATCCGCAAGGCCCGCCAAGGCGGCCAGAAAAATATTTTCGTCGAAACCTGCACCCAGTACCTCATTCTTGCTGAAGACCGGTACGAAGACCCTGTCATGGGCCTGCGCTACATCATGTCCCCTCCCCTGCGGCGCCACGAAGATGTGGAGGCCCTCTGGCAAGGCCTGGCCGAAGGCGACATACAGACCGTGGCCACGGATCACTGCGCCTTTTCCCTTGCGGACAAAAACAGGGGTCTTGGCGACTTCACCCGCTGCCCTGGCGGCGCTCCGGGCATTGAGGAGCGCTTTGCGCTGATTTTCAGCGAGGGCGTGGCCAAGGGGCGCATAAGCCTCGAGCGCTTTGCGGAACTTACGGCCTCAAATCCGGCCAAACTCATGGGTCTTTACCCGCGCAAGGGCGCGCTGGCTCCCGGTTCTGACGCCGATATCGTCATTCTTGACCCACACGCCCGGCGGACCGTGCACGCCCACGACCTGCACGGTTCCTGGGATTATTCACTTTACGAAAACATGGGCGTTCTGTGCGGCATTGACGCAGTTTTTCTGCGTGGTTGCCGCGTTTTTGATAACGGTCGGTTCACCGGCGCACGGGGGCAGGGAAGTTTTCTGCGCAGAGACCGATTCATGGAGGCGCGTTAGTCCGGCGTATTTCATTTCACCACAGACAAGCCAGCCTGAAGCGCCTCGCCTGGAAAACCGGGGGCCTTGCAGTCAAAAGGAGTCCACCAATGTTGTACTTGCGCAATGCGGTCATGATTGACGCGGAAACCCTTGCCCTGACCAGCGGACATTTTGCCGTTGATGAGGGCCCTGCTGGCACGGTGAAGGCCGTGGCCGAAATTCCCGAAGCCGTGAACCTCCACGCCGGAACCCGCGTTCTTGACTGCAGGGGCCGCTTTGTCACCAGGGCTCTGGCCTGCGGGCACCACCACATATATTCCTGTCTGTCACGCGGCATGCCCCCCGCACCACGGCAGCCCAAAAGCTTCACCGACATTCTTGAGCAGATATGGTGGAGGCTCGACAAGTGCCTGGACAAGGACATGACCGAAGCCTCGGCACTGGCCACGGCTGTGTATCTGGCCAAGAACGGCGTGGCTTTCTGCATTGACCATCATGCCGCGCCCCATGCCGTTGAGGGCAGCCTGACAACCATTGCCAGGGCCCTTGACCGCGTGGGCATAGGGCACCTGCTCTGCCACGAAACTTCCGACCGCGACGGGGTGGACATAGCCCGCCAGAGCCTTGAAGAGCATGAACGCTATTTCGCCTCCGGCGGCAAGGGGCACGTGGGACTGCACGCGTCCTTCACGGTTAGCGACGACACGCTGAATGCCGCCGTGGCCCTGGCACGCAAGTATGATACGGGCATACACATCCATGTGGCCGAAGCCGCCTCCGATCAGGAATACTGCCTGGCAACCTACGGCAAGACGGTGGTACGCCGCCTCCAGGATGCCGGAGCCCTGGATCTGCCCAAGACCATTCTGGGCCACTGCGTTCATATCAGCGAAGAGGACAGGGCCATCCTTGCGCAGTCCCCCTGCTGGATCGTGCAAAACACCGAATCCAACCAGAACAACAACGTAGGCCTTGCCGCCTACGGCTACAGCGAGCGCGTCATGCTCGGCACCGACGGCATGCATTCCGACATGATCCGTTCGGCGCAGTCTTCGTATTTCGCGGGCATCAGCGTCGAAGGCATTACCCCCGCAGCGACCTACGAGCGGCTGCGCAACGTACACCGGCACACTGCCTTGCACGGCCCCTGCGGCGATGCGCAAAATAACCTTGTCATCCTTGATTACGACAGCCCTACGCCCCTGCATGAACATAACGTGCTGGGGCATATTTTTTATGGGCTCACCGCGGGACATGTGGACACGGTCATCAGCCAGGGTCGGGTGATTGTGGAGAACCGGCAGCTCACCCGCTGCAATGAAGAGGAAATTCTGGCTTTCGCCAGGCAGCAGGCGAAAAGGCTCTGGGACAGGCTCGGCTAGAGCAGTTTACGGATGCAATGCGTTGACTGCTCTGCCAGGATTTTCCTGAAAATCCTGGCCACGAAATGCGAGTAGGCGGGCTTTTGCCTGCCGTACGCGAGCATTTCAAGTGTTAAATGCTCTAAAAGGAGAGGCCATGACAACCGACCACATGCACGGCATGGACGCCGACCGGCTTCTGAGCTGGATACTTGAAGATCTTAGGCAGGGGTCCGCCCTGGGCATCGTCAGGGACCTGTTTTTCACCCCGAAGAAAAACGATCCCTTCCGCATGAAGCGCTACGGAATCGAGCTTGAAACGCCTCTGGGAGCCGCTGCCGGGCCACATACCCAGATGGCCCAGAACATCATCGCGGCATGGCTGTGCGGCGCACGCTACATGGAGCTGAAAACCGTGCAGGTGCTGGACAAAATCGCCGTGACCAAGCCCTGCATCGACATGCGGGACGAGGGGTACAACTGCGAATGGTCCCAGGAACTGAGCCTGGACGGCAGCTATGAGGAATACCTCAAGGCCTGGGTACTTATTCATGTTCTGCACGCCCATTTCGGCTTTGCGGGCAGCCCGGGCATGATTTTCAACATGAGCGCCGGGTACAGCATGGAGGGCATCCTGAGCCCCACGGTGCAGCGCTTTCTGGATCGCATGCAAAACTGCGGCGACGATGTGCGCGCCATGCAGCAAAAGCTGGCAAAAATCTGGCCCGGAGCGGCCGACATAGACATTCCCGCCTCCATGAGCGACAGCCTGACCATTTCCTGCATGCACGGCTGTCCGCCCGATGAGGTGGAAAGGATAGCCCTGTATTTTCTGCAGGGCCGCCGCCTCAACACCACGCTCAAGATGAATCCCACCCTGCTGGGGCCGGAGCGTGTGCGCGGCATCCTCAACGAGAGCCTCGGATACACGGTGAATGTGCCCGACATCGCCTTTGAACACGACATTTCTTACGACACGGCCCTGCGTATTCTTCACAGCTGCCGCCATGCCGCAGATGAACTGGGGCTGGCCTTTGGCGTCAAGCTCACCAACACGCTTGAGGCGCTCAACAGCGGCCAGAGCCTGCCGGAAAAAGAGCCTATGGTCTACATGAGCGGGCGGGCTCTCTACCCTGTTTCCATCGCCGTGGCCCGCCGCCTTCAGGACGATTTTGAGGGCAGGCTGGACATTTCGTTCTGCGCCGGAGTGGACGCCCTGAACGTGGCGGAAACCCTGGCCTGCGGGCTTGCGCCCCTGACCGTCTGCTCGGATCTGCTCAAGCCCGGCGGTTATGGTCGCCTGGCCCAGTATCTGGAGAACCTCCGCGCGACCATGCACACGGCCGGGGCAAAAAGCATAGCCGCTTTCGCGCGCAAGACGGCCGGGCTGGACGACCATACAGCCGCCGTGCTGCAAAACCTTGCCAAAACCGCCCCCCGCGCCTCTGCGCCGGATTCCCGCTATGCCAGAAGCGCCATGCGCCATACTGACGTCAAGACGTCCCGCCCCCTGCCCGCATTCGACTGCGCCGCCGCTCCCTGTATGAGCCGCTGCCCGGCAGGCCAGCATATTCCGGCCTATCTCGAACGGGCGGCAGCCGGCGACTTTGACGGCGCGCTGGCGGTCATCACTGATACCAACCCCTTCCCCTCCGTACTCGGGGCCATGTGCAACCAGGCCTGCCGTGAAAAATGCATGCGCATACAGTATGACGATGGCCTTCAGATCAGGGAAGTGAAAGGCTGCGCGGCCCTTGCGGGGCAGCGCGACCACCGCCCCGCCCCGCCCAATGGACGCCGCGTTGCCATTGTTGGCGCAGGCCCGGCCGGGCTTTCCTGCGCCTTTTTCCTGGCTTTGGCCGGATGTGCGGTCGACGTGTACGAGAGCGCTCCCCGCGCTGGCGGACGCACCCTCGGCCCCATCCTGGACAAGGGGGCCAAGGTGGCCGCTCTGGTCATCCAGGACGTGGACGCCATACTGGCCCAGGGCGTTCACCTGCACTGCGGCTGCCGCGTGGAAGCCGACAAACTCGCCCAACTGGCTGCCACGGCCGATGCCGTGTACCTGTCGCCGGGCGTGGAAGAAATTTCCGTTTCCGATGAATCCGGCATTTTCCGGGCTACCTCCACCGGAAATGGCGGCCCGCCGTCTTCTCTAGTTGCCAGCGTGGGAGAAGGACGCCGGGCTTCTGCCGCCATTCTGGCCCGCCTGGGCGTACTGTTTGCCAGCAGCCGTCCACACAGGCGGGCCGGAATGAATATTGCCGACCTGCGCCGCCGTCAGGCCTTCCGTCTTCAGGGTATGACCAGAGCTGAAGCCGGCTCTGCCGAAGCTGTCAGCCGCGAGGCAGCGCGCTGCCTGCAATGCGACAAGTTCTGCGGCATTTGCGTGTCTGTCTGCCCCAACAGAGCCAATGTGCTGCTGTACACGCAAAGTCGCACCTGGCCCATACAGCGGGCGCAAAAATGCAACGGACAAACCCGCGTGTCCACACTGGGCACGGGCGGCATAGAACAATCGGCGCAGATCATGAACATTGGCGATTTCTGCAACGAATGCGGCAACTGCGTGGCCTTCTGCCCCTCTTCGGGCGCGCCCTACAGGGACAAACCCCGCCTGCACCTCAGCAGGGCTTCCTTTGACGCAGACGACAACGGCTTTTGGCGTAAATCCGCCGCCCTGTATATGGGCAAGCACTGCGGCAAAGCCTGGAGCCTGCGTGATGATACTGAAACCCTGGTCTATGAGGACGAAACCATGCGTGCCGTGCTTGACGCATGCAGCCTTGAAGCCAGGGAAGTGACGCTCAAGCAGAATGTTGATGAAGTTTCGCTGCTGCCTGCCGTGCAGGCGGCGGTATGTTGTTCTCTAGTTTCGGGCAACCCCGCCCTGTCTTCCGCAATGGACGCCTAGCCAGAAGGAGACGCTTGATGACCACCCAGTCCAATCCCACTACTGCCACCGGCGCACCCGCCAAAACCAGCGACCTCATTTACCCGCTGGACGCCACACCGCCTTTCGGCATTACCTTGCTCGCTGCCCTGCAGCACATCCTGGCCATGATTCTCGGCGTCATGACGCCCCCGGTCATTGTGGCCACCGCTCTGGGCGCGCCCTCGCAAGCCATAGCCTATATGGTGAGCATGTCGCTCTTTTTTGCCGGTCTCAGCATCATAGTACACGCCACCCGTCCCTTCGGGCTTATCGGGTCCGGCATGCTCAACGTGCAGGCCACCAGCTTTGCCTTTCCCGCCACGCTGATCACGCTGGGGCTGGCCTTCATGCAGCAAAAAGGGCTTTCGTGGCAGGAATCCCTCAATACTCTCTTCGGCGTCTGCTTTGTGGGCTCCATCTGGCTGGTGCTCGGCAGCTATACGGTAAAATTTCTGCGCAAGGTCATCACCCACACCGTGGCAGGCATCACCGTTTTCATGATCGGCGCGTCACTTATCAAGGTGGGCGCCATAGAAATGGCGGGCGGCTTCGCCTCCAAGGCCAACGGCACCTACGGCAACCTTGACAACCTCTTCCTCGGAGGCGTGGTCATTCTTGCGGTGGTGGCCATCAACCGGCTGAAAAACCCCCTCTTCCGCATGTGCTCCCTGGTCATCGGCATGGGCGTGGGTTTTCTGGTGGCGGTTGTTATGGGCAAGGTCAACTGGGCCATTCTGAGCCAACCGAGAGAGCTTTTCATCTTGCCCGTTCCTTTCAAGTTCGGGTTCTTTGGCTTTGACCTTCAGGCATTCATCCTGCTGTCCTTCATTTTCCTGGTGCTGATTATTGAAGCCATAGGCGACATCACGGCCACGGCCTCCATCTCGGAACAACCCACCTCCGGCCCGCTGTTTCGCTCACGGCTCAAGGGCGGCATCCTCTGCGGCGGCGTATTCAGCGCGCTGGCGGCCATTTTCGGCTGCTTCCCGCAAATCACTTTTGCCCAGAACAACGGCGTCATCCAGCTTTCCGGCGTGGCCAGCCGCAAGGTAGGCATTTTCTGCGGCGGGCTGTTTGTGCTGTTCTCCATCTTTCCTGTAATTGTGGTTATTTTTGAGCTTCTGCCCCGGCCGGTACTCGGCGGCGCGCTTGTGGTCCTTTTTGGAACCATCGCCACGTCTGGCATACGCATTATGTCCGAACACGGCGTGACCCGCCGCGAAAGTATTATCATCGCCGCTTCCATAGGTGTGGGCATGATCTCCATGCTGACGCCGGAAATGTTCAACAAGATGCCCCACTTCTTCAAAATATTCTTTGAAGCTCCCGTGGTTTCCGGCGGCGTGACGGCCATGATCGTACACCAGATCCTGCCCGGCGCGCCCGCGTGCACCTCCAACGAAGAAGCGCTTGATGAAGAATGCACGCCACTGCAGGAATTCTTCATTCCCGAAGGCGAAGAAAACGGCGCAAGTCAGCCCGTAACCAACGTAGCAGCAACCAACGTAGCCAATAACAAGCAGGCCAGCTAGAGCAGTTTACGAATGAAATGAGTTAAACGCTCTGCAAGGATTTTTCTGAAAATCCTTGCCACGAAATGCGAGTAGGCGGGCTTTTGCCTGCCGTACGCGAGCATTTCAAGTGTTAAATGCTCTAGACGAAGACTACGGGCAGGCCCCGACAGGCGCATGACCGGCGTGCGGCCAGCAAAAGAGCTGGCCGCCGGGCGGCCCGAAGTCAAGACCCACAGGAGAACATATGCCATCATTCAAGATTAACGGATGTGACGTCGCCTCGGATGCTCCCAATCGCAAGCTTCTGTCCTTTCTGCGGGAAGACCTCGGGCTTATGGGCACCAAGGATGGTTGCAGCGAAGGCGCCTGCGGCGCCTGCACCGTGCTGGTGGACGGCAAGGCCACGCGCGCTTGCGTGCCGTCTCTGGCAAAGCTTGAAGGCAAAAGCGTGGTCACCATTGAAGGACTCACTGCGCGCGAAAAAGACGTGTACTCCTACAGCTTTGCCAAGGCGGGCGCAGTGCAGTGCGGTTACTGCATCCCCGGCATGGTCATGAGCGCCAAGGCCCTGCTGGACGTTAACCCCGATCCGGCCCCGGCGGACGTCAAAAAGGCCATCAGAGGCAATATCTGCCGCTGCACAGGCTACGTGAAGATTGAAGACGCCATTATGCGGGCCGCCAGGCTGTTCAGGGAAGACGCCCCTGTTCCCCAGGAAAACTTCACCGGCAAGCTTGGCGAGGATTTTCCGCGTCTGGACGCGCAGGAAAAAACCCTGGGCACGGGCCTGTATGCGGACGACCTCGGGCCTGATTATCCTGGTCTCGAGGGCATGCTTTACGCAACCGGGGTCCGCAGCAAATACCCACGCGCAAGGGTGCTTGGCATCAACGCTTCAAAGGCGCTGGAGCATCCCGACGTGGTGCGCGTCATCACTGCCGACGACATCCCCGGAAAAAAAATCATCGGCCATATTATCAAGGACCAGCCCGTACTCGTGGGCGTGGGCGAAATCACGCACTTTGTCGGCGATGCCGTGGCCCTTGTGGTGACCAGAACGCGTGAAGCCTTGAAGGAAGCTCTTGATCTGATGGAGGTGGAGTGGGAGGAACTGCCCCCCGTCACCTCGGCGGCTCAGGCCCTCGATCCGGACGCCCCCAGGGTGCACCCCAATGGCAATCTGCTGCGCGAGGAAATCGTGAACCGCGGCGATGCCGCGGCAGCCATCGCCGCGTCAAGGCATGTGGTCAGGCAGCGCTTTATCCTGCCCCCCACGGACCACGCCTTCATGGAGCCGGAATGCGCCGTTGGCGTGCCCGAAGGCGAGGACGGCATCCTGGTCTATACCGGCGCGCAGGGCATCTATGACGAACAGCACGAACTGGCCGACATGCTCAACCTGCCGTACGAAAAGACGCACATACACTCCATGCTGGTGGGCGGCGGTTTCGGCGGCAAGGAAGACATGAGCGTGCAGCACCATGCGGCCCTGGCCGCGTGGATTGTAAAAAAGCCAGTGAAGGTCAAGTTCTCCCGGCAGGAAAGCCTGGATTTCCACCCCAAGCGGCACGCTATGGAGATCAACGTAACCCTTGGCTGTGACGAAAACGGCATCATCCAGGGCGCGGATTTCGACATCCTGTCCGATACCGGTTCCTTCGCCTCGCTGGGGGGGCCTGTTTTGCAGCGCGCCTGCACCCATGCGGGCGGGCCTTACAACTTTCAAAATTTCAAGGTGCGCGGCCGCGCCATGTACACCAACAATCCCCCGGCGGGAGCGTTTCGCGGCTTCGGCGTTACCCAGTCCGCCTTCTGTATGGAATGCGTCCTGACGCTCCTGGCCGAAAAGGCGGGCATTTCCCCCTGGGAAATCCGCTACCGCAATGCCGTGAGGCCGGGGCAGGCCCTGCCCAACGGGCAGATAGCCGACCCCAGTACCGCGGTGGTGGAATGCCTTGAGGCCGTCAAGGAATCCTTTGACAAGGCGAAGCACCCCGGCATTTCCGCCTGCTTCAAGAATTCCGGCGTAGGCGTGGGCCTTCCCGATACCGGACGCTGCATCGCCTCCGTTGAGAAAGGCAAGATACATCTGCGCAGCAGCGCTGCCTGCATCGGTCAGGGCATGGCCACGGTCATGCTGCAAATGGCTTGCGAAAGCACAGGATTTCCCCCGGATGTCTTCTTTGTCGAGCCGCCGGACACTGTCCGCACTCCCAATTCCGGCACCACCACGGCCTCGCGTCAGACCGTGTTCACCGGCGAGGCCACGGTACGCGCCACCGCACAACTGAAACAGGCGCTGGAAGAAATCATCGAAGAAGAACAGATCTCGTGGGACGAAGCTCTGCAACACCTTGAAGGCAGAGAATTTTTGGGTGAATTCCTGGGCGTCACGGACCCCATGGGTACCGACAAACCCAATCCCGTCAGCCATGTGGCCTACGGCTATGCGGCCTTGGTAGTCGACATCGACGACGACGGAAAAATCCTCTTCATCCACGGGGCCTACGACGCAGGGCGTGTGGCCAATCCGGCGGCCGCTCAGGGCCAGCTGGAAGGCGGCATCGTCATGGGCATGGGCTACGCCCTGACCGAGGATTTCAAGGTGGAAAACGGCTACCCCAAGAACAAATACGGCACACTCGGCCTTTTCAGAGCTACAGATATTCCCGAGATACGCACGCAATTTGTCGACAACAAGAATTGGGGGCCTTATGGCAAGGGCGGCAAGGGCGTGGGCGAACTGGCCTCAATCCCTGCCACGCCAGCCATCCACGGGGCCTATTATCACCTGGACGGGGTGTTCCGCACATCGCTGCCGCTGAAAAACACCTTTTATAAAAAGGCTCCCAAACCCAAGGAGCCTAGAGCAGATTAACTTTGAAATGCTTCACATTTCAAAGTTTTCATTCAGCCGAAAAATGTGATTTGCGCCAAGCATCAGCAGGCTGGCCGCTCAATTAACCAATTGCTGTCTTTGCGGCAGTCGCTGGCGAGTCTACGAGCCTTACGAATGGCGACAGCGATTGTATGGAACAAAATGTATAGTTACTCATGCTGTCTTTATCCGTAGCTTCCTTCGTCGCAACGGCTAAAGCTCGGCTGAATCCACGCCACGTTGTGGCGACTGCCGCCTTCGCGACAGCTGGAGCAATTTCAAAATGAAATTGCTCCAAAAACTGATTCTCCCGGGCGGCGCTCCCGGCAACAGGGCATCACAGCATGGCAGAAGGGCGGCAAAGAACATCATTCACGCGGCTGCTCCTCACGGAGCAGGGCCTCGTACTGCTCAGGCGTGTCGATATCCGCCAGTATGCGCGGGTCGGGCATTTCCACTTGCAGGCATGCCTCCGGGTGCGCGTCCCGCACGCCCCGGCCGCCCTCGTCACCCCGCCGCTGCAGAAGCTCGGCGCGGAAACGCGCCGGAAAAAATACCGGGCTGGCGGGGCGACCGCCAGCCCGGGGCACCACAATATGCTCCGGCGAAGCCCGTTCAAGCAGGGCCAGCACAACATCCCTGTGCAGCAGGGGCTGGTCGCCGGTAAAGTACATATAGCCATCCGCCCCGGATGCCTCTGTTCCCAGGCGCAGACTGGCGGCCTGCCCTTCTTCGGGGGCATGGTTGATTACTGTTCTGAAGCCCGGCGGCAGTTCTTCATGCTGCTCCAGCCAGTGCAGGGTCTGCTCCGTGGTGACAAGTATGCGCTCGGCATAGGGCAGGGAGGCAACCAGGGCCAGACTGCGGCCAAGAAGACTGCTGTTTCCAAAGGGGAGTAACAGCTTGTTTTTTCCCATACGCCGGGACAGCCCGGCGGCAAGTACGATGGCGGCTATATTCATGACGGTCATAAAGAGGCTGAGGTTAACGGCCTGACGTGCAACGGTTCCAGCATGGGGCTTATCCGGCCAGCTGACAACCAAAAATCCGGCCCTGGCGGCCAGAAAACGGATTTTTTCCATGGGAAGACACATGACGCCAACCACGCCTGCTGCAACAAGGACGGACATCGCCCGTGCCCTTGGGCTGCGGCCTGGAGACAGGGTTTGCCTCATCGGCAGCGGCGGCAAAAGCACGCTCATGAGCGCCCTGGCTGGCTGTTTTCCGTCTTTGCCCGTACTACTGGGCACAACGACCAAAATCTTCGCTCCTTGCCCGCAAAGCTACAGGGCCTTTCTGGATCAGGCCGCCGCCGAAGACCTGCTGTGCGCCTGGGCCGGAAAAAGGCATGCCCCCGAACCCGGCATCTACCTTGCCTGCGGCCGCGCCATTTCGTCCGGCAGCGGCCAGGCCGCCCCCACCGCCAAACCCGCTGCCCCTTCAATGCAGGAAATGCACTGGTTTCGCGAAGCCCGTAACAATGCCCAGGCTTTGCCGCCCGGCGCTTGCGCCAAATCTGTCGATGAGGCCATGACCGCCTACAAGTTGTTGCCGCTGCCCCACAAAATGTATGAAAACCTGAGCGGTCATGACGGCCCGTTTCGTCTGCTGCTGCTTGAGGCCGACGGCTCGCGCATGCTCCCCCTCAAAGGATGGGGCCCGCAGGAGCCTGTGGTGCCGGACTTTACCACGGCCACCATCGGAGTCCTTCCCGTCCACCTTCTGGGGCACCCCCTGGATTCCCGCTACGTACACCGCTGGCCCGTTTTCAAAGAACTTTCCGGGCTGCGTGAAGGCCAGGCCTTGCGGGCCGATCACCTTGCTGCTGTCATCAGCGGCCCTTGCGGCCTGTTTGCGCACGCCAGAGGGCGAAAAATCCTTTTTTTCAGTCAGATTGAAGACGCTGCCGCCCTGGATCAGGCCGGCCGTGTTGTTGACGCACTGCCGCCAGAGACTCTGGCCAATCTGGATTGTATTGTAGCCGGCAGCGCCCGGTATGGCCGGGCCATCCGCATGCAGGGCGCGGATACGAGCGGCCCGCCACAGAGCGCCCGCACCGCAAACGCCATTCAGGAGGGAGTATGATGTACAATCAGGATGTGATCGCGGTGCGCGGCGGCGGCGACCTGGCCACAGGCGTGGTGCAGAAGCTCTGGCGGGCCGGCTTCAGGGCGGCGGTGCTGGAAGTGCCGCAGCCCCTGGCCATTCGCAGAAACGTGGCCGTCAGTTCGGCAGTGCTGGAGGGAGAATTTCAGGTGGAGGATATGCGCGCCCGGCTGGTGGCCGCTCCTGCCGACTGCGACCGCGCCTGGGCTGACGGGGTCGTTCCCGTGATTGTCGATCCCGGAGCCGGGAGCCTTGCGTGGCTTCGGCCAGCCGTTCTGGTGGACGCCATCATTGCCAAGCGCAACCTGGGAACCCACCGAAACATGGCTCCCCTGACCATAGCCCTGGGGCCGGGCTTCAGCGCGCCGCAAGACGTGGACGCCATTATTGAAACCATGCGCGGCCATGATCTGGGGCGGCTTGTCCTCAGTGGATCGGCTCTGCCCAATACCGGCATTCCCGGCGAACTGGGGGGCAAAAGCGCTGAGCGCGTGGTGCGCGCGCCCACGGCAGGAGTCGTCAAACACGTTAGACAGCTTGGCGACTGCGTAACCTGCGGAGAAACGCTTTTCACCGTGGGTGGAACGCCCGTGCCCTCCCCGCTGAGTGGATTGCTGCGCGGACTTATCGCTGAAGGCATGGACGTGCCGCAGGGGCTCAAGTGCGCGGATGTGGATCCGCGCCCGGCGGAAAATGTGAACTGGCAAAGCATTTCCGACAAGGCACGCTGCCTGGGAGGAGCCGTTCTGGAGGCCTGCTTCTATCTGGCCCGTCTGCGCGGCGTGATTCTGGCCCCCTTTCGTCAGGAATATCTCCAGTATGCCATGACACAACAGCATCTGCCTGCAACGGAAGCGCCAGAGAGGCTCCCGCAAATACCGCTTGAAACACATTTCGCCTGGCGGCATCGCAGACGGCAGGCTAAAGCCACGTGATCGGCCTTCATGCACCCGTTTTCCAGAAAAAGACGATTGTTAAACCTGTTTCAAGCACGCACAGTCAACCAAGGATACTGCAATGAATGCAACCACTGTAATCTCCACCGACAAGGCCCCCGCCGCCATCGGCCCCTATTCCCAGGCCATTTCCACTGGTTCGCTGATTTTCACATCTGGCCAGCTTCCCCTGAAACCCGGTTCCAAAGACATCTCGGACAATATCAAGGACCAGGCGCGGGCCTCGCTGACCAATGTCAGGGCCATTCTGGAAGCGGCCGGTTCTTCCCTGCAAAAGGTCGTTAAAACTACGGTTTACCTTACCGACATCAGTGATTTTGCGTCCGTCAACGAAATATATGCGGAATTTTTTTCCACGCCTTTTCCGGCCAGAAGCTGCTTTGCCGTCAAGGCCCTGCCCCTTGGGGCCAGAGTGGAAATAGAAGTCATCGCCAGCGTATAACCTGTATGCACGCCAGCGGGCGTTTGTTGTCCATTTTTTTGCGATGGAACGTCTGCAAACAGTGCTCACGAGGGCGGATCATTCCGGTAATGGCTGCCCCTTCTCCAAAACTCCACTACAATAAACTGTCTGCCATTCAGGGCAACGTGCACCAGACGGGGCCTGCGCCATAAGCGCAGGCCCCGTCTGGTGTTCATTGCGTGCAGAAGGATACCCGTGAACCTTTGGGCGTGTGTTCTTTTGAACGAACCTCAGGCAGATTGCTGACGGTATACGCCACGTTGTGGCGCGCTGCACTTTCGTGCAGCGTTGGAGCATTTACACTTTTTCAAAGGTACCATGCTCTAGCAGTTCGCCATTTCCCTTACGGCGTTGTCCGTGGCCTCCTGATTGAAATCCATCACAGTGGGGGCGCTGACGACTTCCTGCTCCAAATGTGCGTATTCTTCAGTAGTTACGCCAGCATCAGAAACATGTTCGCCGGAGCCGCCCTGAACAATAATTTCGCTCATGTCGGTCAGGGCCACTTCGTGCAGGTCTGAGCCCGATGCAACGTACCAGAGGCCGTGCTCGCCATTTTCCGCCAGGTGCTGGTCGGCGCCCGCAAACAGGCTGTCAAGGCTCTCATCCCCAAGGGTCAACGTGATCTCGCCCTGAACCCCGGCGATGCCGCTTTGGCTTTCTCCACTGCCAAGGTGGTCGTTATGCAGGAGCGCGTCCCCCTCATATGCGGACGTATCCACGTGCGCGCCAGCGTCAGGGGCATTTAAAAAGGCGAAAAGCGGCTGTGCCGGTTCCACCTCATGTTCGCCCGCAACCAAACCTGGCTGCGCGATGTCGTCAGGCACAAGAATATCCGCATGCAGCGCAGCAGTGTCCGGCTGCACGCTGGCGGCAGATGCAGCCACCTGACTGTCATCGCCTGCCATATGAACCGAACCATCATGAGCGGCGGGCGGTGTCTCCTGCGTGCTGGCGTCATGCCCGGCTGCGGCATGCTGGGCGTCCTGCGTGCTGGCGTCATGCCCGGTTGTAGCATTCTGCGCGTCCTGCGTGCTGACGTCATATCCGACTGCGGCATGCTGCGCGTCCTGCATCGTGCTGGCGTCATGCCCGATTGTAGCATGCTGGGCGTCCTGCGTGCTGGCGTCATATCCCGCTGCGGCATGCTGGGCGTCCTGCGTCTGGTGTTCTGCGTCTGTTTGTGCAAACGAAACCGCAAAACCGGAGTCGTGCCCTGGCAAGAGGTCTATAAGTTCCGAAGGAACAATGGCATCCGCACCCGCTCTAGTGTAGATTGCTTCCAAAACCCCTTCAAAGGTTGTCATAAAGTCAGCAGTCAAGTCGGCAGG